>JBDHZJ010000025.1:0-13623 GCA_039811825.1 Propionicimonas sp. | reverse complement strand
GACTACGAGACCAAGAAGGGTCACGTGGTCCGGTTCCTGAAGGCCGGCGACAAGGTCAAGATCACCATCATGTTCCGCGGCCGCGAGCAGAGCCGGCCCGAACTGGGCTTCAACCTGCTCAAGAAGCTCGCCGACGACGTGGCCGAGGACGGCTTCATCGAGTCGGCGCCGAAGCAGGACGGCCGGAACATGCTGATGGTGCTCTCGCCGACGCGGAAGAAGAGCGAGGCCCGCGTCGAGGTGGAGGCGGCCAAGGCCGCGAAGGCCGCCGACCGTGCCGCCAGCGCCGAGGAGGAGCGCCGGCAGGAGGCCGAGCTGCGCGCCGCGGCCCACGCGTCCGCCCACCCGAAGAAGAAGCGGGGGCCCGCGGACAACATGGACCCCGACATCGACCTGTAAGAGAAGAAGAGAAGGACACAGCTATGCCGAAGATGAAGACCCACTCGGGCGCCAAGAAGCGCTTCCGGGTGACCGGCTCGGGCAAGGTCATGCACCGCCAGGCCGGCAAGATGCACCTGAACGAGCACAAGCCGACCAGCCGGACCCGTCGTCTCGACGGCGACAAGGTCGTGGCCCCCGGTGACGCCAAGAAGGCGCGTCGCCTGCTGGGCAAGTACAAGGCCAAGTGACGTCCACCCGAGGAACTGAGGAGTAACAGACATGGCTCGAGTGAAGCGTTCCGTCAACGCGCAGAAGAAGCGTCGCGAGGTCCTGGACGCAGCGTCCGGCTACCGCGGCCAGCGTTCCCGGCTGTACCGCAAGGCCAAGGAGCAGCTGCTGCATTCCTACACCTACGCCTACCGCGACCGTCGCGCCCGCAAGGGTGACTTCCGGACGCTGTGGATCCAGCGGATCAACGCGGCGTGCCGCGCCGAGGGCATGACCTACAACCGGTTCATCAGCGGCCTGAAGACCGCCGGTGTCGAGGTCGACCGCAAGATGCTGGCCGAGCTCGCCGTGAACGACAGCGGCGCCTTTGCGGCCCTGGTGGAGCTCGCCAAGGCCAACCAGCCGGCCCAGGCCGCCTGACCCCAGAGGTCACCGACGGCCGGGCCCGCGAAGGGCCCGGCCGTTCACCACATCCGAGAAGAGGACCGACGATGACCGTCGCTTCGATCGAACTCCCCGAGCCGTCGCAGGCCGTCCTGCGTGCGGCGCGGGCGCTGCAACGCCGCCAGGAGCGCAAGGACACCGGCAAGTTCCTCGTCGAGGGCCGCCAGGCCGTCCGCGAGGCCCTGCGCATTCCCGGTGTGGTGGAGGCGGTCTTCTTCCGCTGGGCCGCCGCGATGGACAACGTCGACCTGCTCGACCTCGCCAAGGAGGCCGGTGTCACGTACTACGGGGTGAGCGAGCAGAACCTCGCCACGATGACCGACACCGTGACGCCACAGGGCGTGGTGGCCGTCGCGCGCGCGATCGACGTGCCGCTGAAGTCGGTGCTCGGCAAGAAGAAGAAGCCCAAGAACGAGGACAAGCCCCGCAAGAAGCACCGTCGCAAGGACGTCTCGCTGGTCGTGATCTGCGCGCAGGTGCGCGACCCGGGCAACGCCGGCACCGTGATCCGGTGCGCGGATGCGTTCGGCGCCGACGCGGTGATCCTCAGCTCGGACTCGGTCGAGGTGTACAACCCGAAGACTGTCCGGGCCAGCGTGGGCAGCATCTTCCACCTGCCGATCGTCGTCGGCGTCGACCTCGCCGAGGCGATCGCGGCGTGCCGGAAGGCCGGCATGCAGATCTTCGCCACCGACGGCGCCGCCGGCACCGACCTGACCGACCTGGACGCGGCGCTGGAGGCCCCGACCGCCTGGGTGATGGGCAACGAGTCGTGGGGCCTGCCGGTCGAGCACCTCGCGCTCGCCGACCACACCGTGGCCGTGCCCATCTACGGGCAGGCCGAGAGCCTTAATCTGGCCACTGCCGCCGCCGTCTGCCTGTACGCCAGCGCGAGCGCGCAGCGCGCGTCCAACTGATTCGAGGAGAACCCACAGCGATGCCCTCAGAGCAATCGGCCGACCTGAGCCCAGCCGCGATCGAGGCGATGGTCGCCGAGGCACTCGCTGCGTTCGCCGCTGCCGCGTCCGGTGCGGACCTGAAGGCCGCCCGCGCCGCGCACGCCGGAGAGCGTTCGCCGCTGGCCCTGGCGAACCGGGCGATCGGGACGCTGCCCGGCCCGGAGCGCAAGGACGCCGGCCAGCGGCTCGGCGCCGCCCGTGCGGCGATCAACGCCGCGCTCGCGGCCCGCGAGGACGAGGTCGGCGCGGCGGAACTCGAGCAGCGCCTGGTGGACGAGCGGATCGACGTCACCCTGCCCGTCGAACTCGGGCCGGAGGGCGCCCGGCACCCGATCACTGCGCTGATGGACCTGATGGGCGACGTGTTCATCGACATGGGCTGGGAGATCGCCGAGGGCCCGGAGGCCGAGGGGGAGTGGCTGAACTTCGACGCCCTCAACATCGGTCCCGACCACCCGGCGCGCGGCACCAGTGACACCCTCTTCGTGGCGCCGCTGGAGAACAACGTCGTGCTGCGCACCCACACCTCGCCGGTGCAGGCGCGCACCATGCTCGACCGTGAACTGCCGATCTACGTGGTCTGCCCGGGCAAGGTGTACCGGGCCGACGAGTTCGACGCCACCCACGTGCCGGTGTTCCACCAGCTCGAGGGGCTGGTCGTCGACAAGGGCATCTCGCTGGCCCACCTGAAGGGGACGCTGGACCACCTGGCCCGCTCGATGTTCGGCGACGACATCGAGACCCGGATGCGTCCGCACTACTTCCCGTTCACCGAGCCGTCGGCCGAGGTCGACCTGAAGTGCTTCGTCTGCCACGGGGCCTCCGTGGGCAACCCGGACGCACCGTGCCGCACCTGCAAGTCCCAGGGCTGGATCGAGTGGGGCGGCTGCGGCGTGGTGAACCCCCGCGTGCTGGCCGCCTGCGGCATCGACACCGATGTGTACTCCGGCTTCGCGTTCGGCATGGGCATCGAACGGACGCTGATGTTCCGCAACAACGCCGCGGACATGCGCGACATGGTGGAGGGCGACGTGCGGTTCAGCCGCTCACTGAAGGGGATGGCACGATGAGGGCGCCGCTGAGCTGGCTGGCCGAGCATGTCGACCTGCCCGAGGGCATGACCGGCCGCGCGCTGGGCGAGGTGCTGATCCGGGCCGGGCTCGAGGTCGAGAAGGTGGACGAACTCGGCGCCGAGGTCACCGGTCCCGTGGTCGTCGGCCGCGTGCTGGCATCCGTCGACGAGCCGCAGAGCAACGGCAAGACGATCCGCTGGGTGCAGGTGGATGTGGGGCCCGAGCACAACCAGCCGCACCCCGACTTCGGCCAGGGCTGCCGCAGCGTGGTCTGCGGGGCGCACAACTTCGCCGTGGGCGACCTGGTGGTGGTCTCGCTGCCGGGCTCGGTGCTGGCCGGCGGCTTCGCCATCTCCGCCCGCAAGACCTACGGCCACGTCTCCGACGGCATGATCTGTGCAGAGGACGAGCTCGGCATCGGGCACGACCACACCGGCATCATCGTGCTCCCGGCGGACGCGGGCCTGGCACCCGGCGACGACCCGGCGGAGTACCTGGTGCTGCGCGACGACGTGCTCGAGATCGACGTCAGCCCCGACATCGGGTACTGCCTGAGCATCCGCGGGCTGGCCAGGGAGTCGGCCCAGAACCTCGGCGTCCGGTTCACCGACGTCGTGGACAGGGCCACCCCGGCGACGAAGCCGGACGGCTACCCGGTGCAGCTCGCCGACCCGGCGTGCCCGCTGTTCGTCGCGCTCACCGTCACCGGCATCGACCAGGGCGTGCCGACGCCGCGCTGGATGGCCCGCCGGCTGGTGATGGCCGGCATGCGGTCGATCTCGCTGGCCGTCGACATCACCAACTACGTGATGCTCGAGACCGGGCAGCCGCTGCACGCCTACGACGCGACCCTGCTGCGCGGCCCGATCGTGGTGCGCAAGGCGAACGCAGGGGAGAGCCTGGTCACGCTCGACGACCAGGCCCGCACGCTCGACCCCGACGACCTGCTGATCACCGACGACACCGGGCCGATCGGTCTGGCCGGGGTGATGGGCGGTGCGTCCACCGAGCTGCGGGGCACCACCACCGACGTGGTGATCGAGGCCGCGCAGTTCGAACCGAACACCATCTCGCGCACCCTGCGCCGGCACAACCTGCCGTCCGAGGCGTCCCGGCGGTTCCACCGCGGGGTCGACCCGAACGCCGCCTACAGCGCCGCGCACCTCGCCGCGCGGCTGCTGGTCGAGCTGGCCGGCGGCACGCTGTCCGAGGACGAGACCGTGGCCGGCGCGGTCCCGGCGATGCCGCTGCAGGCGATCGACGCCCAGCTGCCCTCGGCGATCCTCGGCGTGCGCGTGCCGACCGAACGAGTGGTCGAGATCCTGCGGGAGAGCGGCTGCGACGTCGAGATCGACGCTTCGACAAGCACAGGGCAGGCGCGGTTGAGCCTGGTGCCGCCGACCTGGCGTCCGGACCTGCGCGATGCCTACGACTACGTCGAGGAGGTCGGCCGCAAGGTCGGCTTCGACACGTTGCCCTCGATCGTGCCGACCGCGCCCGTGGGCCGTGGCCTGACCCGGGGCCAGCGCGCCCGGCGAGCGATCGGGGCCCGGCTGGCCGACTCCGGCTTCGTCGAGGTGCTCACGTTCCCGTTCGCGAGTGTGGAGGATCTCGACCGGATGGGCGTCACGGCACAGGACGATCGGCGTGCTCTGGTCCGGCTGGCGAACCCGCTGGCCGAGACCGCGCCGTACCTGCGCACGTCCATCCTGCCCGGTCTGTTCGCCGCCGTCGGGCGCAACACCTCGCGCGGCAACGACGACCTGGCCCTCTACGAGGCCGGCAGCGTGTTCTTCGCCGGCTCGGGTGGGCCCGCGCCGATCCCGTCGGTCGAGCACCGTCCGTCCGCCGACGAACTGGCCGCGATCGAGGCCGCGCTGCCCCGGCAGCCCCGACACCTGGCCGCGGTGTTGTGCGGGCAGTGGCGCCGGCCGGGCTGGACCGGCCCCGGCGAGCCCGCCGGGTGGCAGCAGGCCTTCGCGTTCGCCGACGAGGCCGCAGCGGCCCTCGGCGCCACCCTGGAACGCAGGGCGGACGAGCAGGCGCCCTGGCACCCCGGCCGGTGCGCCGAACTGCGGCTCGGCGATGTGGTGATCGGCCACGCGGGCGAACTCCACCCCGACGTGGTGCATGCGTTCGGACTGCCGGAGCGGACCGCGGCGGTCGAGCTGGACCTGGACACGCTGGTGCGGCTCGCGCCGCCGATCGGCTCGATCGCGCCGGTCTCCGGACATCCCGTGGCGAAGGAGGACGTCGCACTGGTCGTCCCCGACGGCGTGGGCGTGGGCGCGGTGCAGCGGGCCCTCGTCGACGGCGCCGGCGAGCTGCTGGAGTCGATCAGCCTGTTCGACGTCTACACGGGCGGCCAGGTGCCCGCCGGCCACCGGTCGCTGGCCTTCGCGCTGCGGTTCCGGGCACCGGACCGTACCCTGACCGACGCCGAGACGGCTGCGGCCCGGGCGGCGGCGGTGGCGGTCGCGGAGCAGCGCTGCCAGGCGGTGCTGCGGGCCTTCTGAGGCCCTGGGCAATCAGGAGCGGGCGCCCTTCGGGTCGCCCGCTCCTGCTCTGCATCCGGGGCGGGTGGACGTCGAGCGGGCGTCCCCGAAAGGGTGACGATTCTGAATTTGCAGGACGTCCCCAAATGGGTGACCGGTTCATTAATGAGGTCCCCCGCGCGAGTGACGGAATGTCGATTTCCGTAATGTCATCCGGGTGAGTGACAGGTGCCCTTCCGGGTGCCACTCACGTAGGTGACAAGGCATTTTAGGCGGCCCAAGGACCCTGCGCTCAGGCGTTAACCATGATTAAGAAACACCGCTGGCGGCGCCGTCAAGGTTTAGTTGCACATTGAATCCTGGACGCACATCCGGATAATCTCCAGTTACTCATCCGTCCATTAGGGGATCAAGAAAGAGGCGCAACAGTGAACACCACCACCGAGACCAAGCGGCAGAGGGGTCGCAAGGTCGCAGCAGTCCTGGCCGGGGGCCTCGTCCTCGGCGTAGGCACGATGGCCACCCTGGCATCGTGGAACGACTCCGAGTACGCCAAGGCCACCTTCACGGCCGGCTACTTCAACCTCGAGGGCGCGGTCGACGCGTCGCAGGCCACCTTCAGCGAGCACGCGTCGAGTGCTGCGGCGGGCACGCTCAGCTTCACGGCCCCGGTGGGCAATCTCACCCCGGGCGACGTCGTCGCAGCGCCGTTCGCGCTCCGTCTCGGAGCGGGCACCACGAACAACGCGACCGTCACGATGCTCGCTCCGACGAGCACCGGCACCGTGACCAACCTGACCTACGAGGTTGTCAAGACCGCCTCGGCGGGCTGCACGACGAGCACGACCGGGACGACCGTCGTCGCGGCCGGCACCGCCGTCACCTCGGTGACCGGCGCCAGCACGATCAGCCTGAACATGGGCTCGCCGACCACGGTCGCCGGCGCTCCCGCCTACCTGTGCTTCAAGGTCACCGCGGGTTCTGGTCTCGTCCAGAGCCAGACCGGCTCCGTGACCTGGCAGTTCCAGGCGATCTCGCAGTAAGCCGGGCGCCAGGCGATCCGCCTGGCGCCAGTCCCCCCGTCCCCCCGGTCCCCGGTCGGCTCCGCACCTCGCGCGGAGCCGGACCGGGCCACAGCGCATCAGGGAAAGGCCCACCACCATGGCCAGCACCGCGCCCCGCAGGGCAGCCGAGGACTCGCAGACGCGCGTCCCCGCTGGATTCCTGCGCGCGTTCCGGCAGAAGGTCGCCGACCTCCTGCTGTGGACGCTGGGCGCCCTCGGGCTGCTCAGTCTCGCGACCGCGCTCGCCGCGCACGTGTGGGGCTTCTCGATCATCCTGTTCTCGACCGGCTCGATGGCGCCGACGATCCCGGCCGGCTCCGCGGCGCTCGTCCGGCTGTTGCCGGCCAGTGGGCTCGCGGTCGGCGACGTGACCACGATCGAGCGTCCGGGACAGCTCCCGATCACGCACCGGATCACGTCGATCGAGCCGTTGGCGGGTAGCCCGTCCGCGCGGGTCGTCACGATGCGCGGCGACGCGAACGCCGTGGACGACCCCGAACCGTACGTTGTCACCGACGCGCGTCTGGTCGTGGCGTCGATGCCGGGCGTCGCACCGTTCTTCGCCCGATTGCGGGACCCGCGGCTGATGCTGGTGCTCACCGTGCTCGCCGGCGGGCTGGTCAGCTGGGCGTTCTGGCCCCGGCACGGGCGCAGGGCGACCGCGGTGGCGGCGGCGGCCGTCGTCTTGGGCGCGCCTCTGGGGGTGGCGACGGACGCCGAGGCCGCCACGACCGAACACCAGGTGCTGGGGCAGCACCTGGTGCTCACCGTCGTGTCCGACGAGGTCACGATGTCCTCGATGGTGCCCGGGGAGCCGGTGCTGTGGCAGGTGGGCGTCGCCACGAAGGGCAACGAGGCGGGGATGGTCCACATCGGGCTCGGCCTGGGCGCCGACTCGGTGGCCGCGGACGCCCTGAACGTCGACGTGCTGTCCTGCACCGAGCGCTGGCAGGGCACGAGCTGCCCCGGAGCGGCGGAGTCCTGGGTCGTCGGCACCCCGCTGGACCAGGCGTTCCTGCCGCCCACGCACGGCGACACCCGCGAGTTCGCCAGTACCGCGGCCGACGTCGCGGTGTGGGTGCTGGTGCGGGCGACGCTGGATCACGGGACCGAGACGGCGGCCACCCTGCAGCTCGACGCGTGGGGCGACGGCGAGCTGGTCAGTGCCGAGACCGGCAACGGCGGCGCCGGCGCCGACGGGCGCCTCGCCTACACCGGTGCGAACGGCATCACGGAGAACCTGGCCCTGGCAGGGGCCGCTATCGGTACCGGGCTGGTGGTGGCCCGGCTCGCCGGCAGGCGCCGGCGGGACACCGGACGGGAGGTGGCGCGGTGAGGAGGGGTCTGCGCCACCTCCCGGTTGATCCGGGGGGTCGCCGGGTGGCGGGGAGGGGCCTGCGGCGCCTCCCGGTCAGGACGGAGGGCCGACACCGCCTGGGCCTGCTGGGCCTGGGCGTGCTGGCAGCGCTGACGCTCGTGTGGCAGCAGCAGGCGACGCTGGCCAGCTACACCGACGTCGAGTTCGGCAGGGCCACCTTCACTGCTGCCACGCTGGACGCCATCACCCCCGGCATCACGACGACCGCCGCGACCGCCACCACCACGTGGCCGAAAGCGAGTGGCACCTGGGCCACGCCCAACTACGTGCTGTCCGGGGCGACCTCCGCCGGCGGCGCCAACGCGACCGTGGTCTACAGCGGCACCGCGCGGACCTACACCCAGACGCTGGGCTCCGTCCCCGGAACCGGCGCGCTCCCGCTGACCGACATCACCACCGGTGGTACCCACAGCTGCGGCATCGCGCGCGGCCAGGTCTACTGCTGGGGAACCGACAGCAACGGCGCCCTCGGCCTGGGCGCCACGACGTCGGCGAGTACCCCGACGCTGGTCAGCGGGCTGGCGGGCACGCTCGTGACCGACGTCAGCGCGGGCACCAGCCACACCTGCGCGGTGGCCGACGGTACGGCGTTCTGCTGGGGCCTGAACAGCAACGGCCGCCTCGGCAACGGCACCACGACGTCGAGCAACGTCCCGGTGGCGGTCAGCACGGGGGGCGTCCTGTCCGGTCGCACCGTGACCGCGGTCTCCGCCGGAGACGCGCACAGCTGCGCGGTGGCCGACGGCCTGGCGTTCTGCTGGGGCCTGAACACCTACGGCCGCATCGGTGATGGCGGCACGACGCAGCGCACCTCCCCGGTCGCCGTCAGGACCGCGAGCGGCATCCTTTCCGGCCGGACGGTGACCGACATCTCCGCCGGGACCGCGCACACCTGTGTGGTGGCCGACGGCCTGGCGTTCTGCTGGGGCCTGAACACCAACGGCCGCATCGGCGACGGCAGCACGACGCAGCGCACCTCGCCCGTGGCCGTCACGACTGCGACGGGCATCCTGTCCGGCAGGACGGTGACCGACGTCTCGGCGGGCAGCGCTCACACCTGTGCGGTGGCCGACGGGCTCGCCTACTGCTGGGGCCTGAACACCAACGGCCGGCTCGGCGACGGCACCACCACTTCGCGCGCCACCCCGGTGGCCGTGGTCGGTCCCGTGGCGAGCACCGGCAATGTCACGGCGGTCTCCGCCGGCTCGACCCACTCGTGCGCGATCGCGGACGGGGCGGCCTACTGCTGGGGCAACAACGGCAACGGCCAGCTCGGCAACGGCGGGACCGCGACCACCGTGAGCACGCCGGTCGCCGTGAGCACGTCCGGGGTCCTCTCCGGACGCACTCTGCGCTCGATCAGCGCGGGTTCGAACACCAGCTGCGCGGCCGGCGGCACTCCCGGCTCCTGCTGGGGCCTGGGCAGTTCCGGCCAGCTCGGCAACGGGTCGACGCCGACCAACCAGACCACTCCCGTCGACGCCGACCTGACCGGTCCGACCTGCCCGGACGGCGCGGTGCGCGTGGACGCCGGCACCTGCTCGCTGTTCCAGGGCACCAGCTACTGGGGCAGGCTCGGCTACAGCATCGGTACCTGGACCGCTCCCGACAGCGACTGGGTGAAGGCGACCACCGACACGCGGTCCGCGGTCAGCCCGTCCGCCTCGTCCCGGACCAGCACCACCCTCGCCCTTGGCTGGAGCAAGGTTTCCGAGCTCTTCGACTCCTACGCCGAGTACACCCTGCAGCGCTCCACGAGCGCCACCGGCTCGAACCCCAGCACCATCTACAAGGGCGGGCTCCGCACTGCGATCGACCGCGGCGGGCTGCCCACGCGCACCAGCAACCTGGACGTGAGCCTGGTCTCCTCCGGCGGCGACCAGACCTGCGCGGTCCTCGAAGGCTCGGTGTACTGCTGGGGCGACAACACCAACGGTGAGCTCGGTACGGGGAACACCACCGGCACGACCACCCCGACGGCGGTCATCGACACGGGCGGGCTCGCGGGCAGGACGGTCACCGCGGTCTCCGCCGCGATGGACAACGGTGGCGACAACGGCGAGCACACCTGCGTCGTGGCGGACGGCGCCGTGTTCTGCTGGGGTCTGAACACCGACGGCGAGCTGGGCGACGGCACGACCACCCAGCGCACCTCCCCGGTCGAGGCGGGCTCGTTCACCGACGCGACCCAGGTGGCGACCGGCTACATGCACAGCTGCGCGCTGTCCGGCGGCCAGGTCTACTGCTGGGGCGACAACTCGCGCGGGCAGCTCGGTGACGGCACCACCAGACAGCGCAACAACCCCGTGCTGGTGCAGGGACTCCTCGCGGGCAGGACGGTCACCGCGATCGCTGCCGGGGCCGCGCACACGTGCGCCGTCGCCGACGGAGCGGTCTACTGCTGGGGCTCGAACGTCTCGGGCCAGCTCGGCATCGACTCCAGCGGATCGGGGACCAACAGCTCCCTGCCCGTCGTCGTCCTCACCAGTGGCGTGCTCAACGGGCGCACGGTCACCCAGGTCGCCGCCGGCGAGGCGCACACGTGCGTGGTGGCCGACGGTTCGGTCTACTGCTGGGGCTACAACAGCAACGGTCAGGTCGGCGACAACTCGACGACGACGCGCACCGCGCCGGTCGCGGTATCCGGGCCGTGGGCCTCCGGTGACGACCTCACCAGCCTCAGCGCGGGCATGTACCACACCTGCGTGGTCGCCGCGGGCAAGGCGTACTGCTGGGGCGACAACGCCCGCGGGCAGATCGGCAACGGCAATACGACCGACCAGCGGACGCCGACGGCCGTGACGTCCGGCGGAGTCCTGTCCGGCACCGTCGACCAGATCAGCGCCGGCGAGTTGCACACCTGCGCTGTCTCCGGCAGCGCCACCTACTGCTGGGGCTACAACAGCACCGGCCAGCTCGGCGACACCACCACGACCCAGCGCACGACGCCGGTCGCCGTCACCGCGGTCGCCGCGACCGCGTGCGCCTCCGGAGCGACCCTGATCACCCCCACGAGCTGCTCCCTCGCACCCGGCAAGACCTACTACTACCGGGTGAAGTTCACCGTCGACGGCAACATGAGCACGACCAGCGACTGGGTCGGCATCAAGACCTCGAACTAGTTGCCCGCGCCGCTCGCCGCGGCCGCTCTCGCTGCGGCCGGCAGGGCCGCGGCGATCCGCTCGATCACCGCGTCGTCGTGCGCGGCCGAGGTGAACCACGCCTCGTAGGCGGACGGCGGCAGTGCGATCCCCGCCTCGAGCATGGCGTGAAAGAAGGCGCGGTAGGCGCCGGCGTCCTGGCGCTGGGCGGCAGCGTAGTCGCTGACCGGGTCGCTCACCCCCCAGAAGACCGAGAAGAGCGAGCCGGCGCGCTGCAGCCGGTGCGGGACGCCCTCCCGTTCGAGCGCGACGGCGACTGAGTTCGCCACGGCGTCGGCCGCGGCGTCCACCCTCGCGTACACGCTCGCGTCGGCGAGCTGCAGGGTGGCGATCCCCGCGGCGGTGGCCAGCGGGTTCCCGGACAGCGTGCCGGCCTGGTAGACGGGCCCGAGCGGGGCGAGCAGGTCCATCAGCTCTGCGCGTCCGCCGAGCGCGGCGAGCGGCATGCCGCCGCCGACGACCTTGCCGAAGGTGAACAGGTCGGGGGAGACGGTGCGTCCCTCGTGTCCCCACCAGCCGGCGTCCGAGACCCGGAAGCCGGTCAGCACCTCGTCGTAGACGAGCAGGGCGCCGTGGGCGGAGGTGACCTCGCGGAGCAGGGCGTTGAAGCCCGGTTCGGGGGGCACGACGCCCATGTTCGCCGCGGCGGGCTCGGTGATCACGGCGGCGATCTCGTCGCCGCGGGCGGTGAAGACCTCGCGGATCGCGTCCGGGTCGTTGTAGGGCACCACGAGGGTCTGCGCGGTGGCGGCGGTGGGCACTCCGGCCGAGCCGGGCAGCCCCGCGGTCAGCACGCCGGAGCCGGCCGCGGTCAGCAGGGCGTCGGAGTGGCCGTGGTAGCAGCCGGCGAACTTCACGACGAGGTCGCGCCCGGTGGCGCCGCGGGCCAGCCGCACGGCGGTCATGCAGGCCTCGGTGCCGGTGGAGACGAACCGCACCTTCCCGGCCAGCGGGACGCGCGCGCGGACCAGTTCGGCGAGCTCGGCCTCCGCGAGCGTGGGCGCCCCGAAGGACAGGCCGCGGGCCGCGGCGGCCTGGACGGCCTCGACGACCTCGCGGCGGGCATGGCCGAGGATCGCGGGGCCCCAGGAGCCGACCAGGTCGACGTACTCGCGCCCGGCGACATCGGTGAGCAGGGCGCCCTCGGCGCGGGCGACGAACACCGGCGTCCCGCCTACGGAGCCGAACGCCCGGACCGGGGAGGAGACCCCGCCCGGGATGACGGCGCGGGCGCGCTCGAAGGCCTCGGCGTTGCCGGTCACCGCAGCCATCCGGCCAGTTCGAGGGCGGCGTAGGTGAGCACGATGTCGGCACCGGCGCGGACGATGGCGGTGGTGGATTCGAGCAGCGCGGCCTGACGGTCGATCCAGCCGTGTTCGGCGGCAGCGGCGATCATCGCGTACTCGCCGGAGACCTGGTAGGCAGCGACGGGGACGCGTGACCACGCGGCCACGTCGGCGAGCACGTCGAGGTAGTGGCTGGCGGGCTTCACCATCAGGATGTCGGCGCCCTCGAGCTCGTCGAGGGCGGCCTCGAGTCGGCCCTCCCTGCGGTTGGCCGGATCCTGCTGGTAGGCGCGCCGGTCGCCGACGAGGGCGGATCCGACGGCCTCGCGGAAGGGGCCGTAGAAGGCGGAGGCGTACTTGGCGGCGTAGGCGAGGATGCCGACGTCGCTGTGCCCGGCGAGGTCGAGCCCGGACCGGATGGCGGCGACCTGGCCGTCCATCATTCCGGAGGGGGAGACGAAGTGGGCGCCGGCCTCGGCCTGGGTGACGGCCTGGCGCACGTAGAGCTCGACGGTGGGGTCGTTGGCCACGGACCCGTCCTCGGCGAGGATGCCGCAGTGGCCGTGGTCGGTGAACTCGTCCAGGCAGGTGTCGGCGACGATGACGAGGTCGTCGCCGACCTCGGCGCGGACGGCGGCCAGGGCGCGGTTGAGGATGCCGTCGTCGGCATAGCCTGCAGAGCCGGTGGCGTCCTTGTCGTCGGGCTCGGGGACGCCGAACAGGACCAGGCCGCCGAGGCCGGCCCCGACGGCGCGCGTGGCCTCGGCGCGCACCGAGTCGAGGGTGTGCTGGACGACGCCGGGCAGCGAGCCGATCGGACGGGGTTCCTCCAGCCCGTCCGCGACGAAGACCGGCAGCAGCAACTGTGCGGGATGCATGCGGGTCTCGGCCACCAGGCGCCGGATCGCCGGCGTGGTGCGCAGCCGGCGGGGACGCCGGACGGGTGGGATCATGCTCAGCTCCTTCGGATCGTTTCCATTCTTGCCCATCCGGTGGTGCGTGGTCGCCGGGAGCCGAGTGGTGGGGAAGAAGCCCCGCAGATGCAAGACTGTGGCCATGCCGAAGCGGAGCGTGCGCGACATCGAGTGCTTCCTGACCGACATGGACGGCGTGCTGGTGCACGAGGAGCAGCCGATCCCCGGGGCCGTCGAACT
>JBDHZJ010000024.1:0-13731 GCA_039811825.1 Propionicimonas sp. | reverse complement strand
GAGTTCACCGCCGAGGCGATCGAGGCGATCGCCGCGATGGCGCTGCGGCGCGGCATCGGTGCCCGGGGGCTGCGGTCCATCCTCGAGGAGATCCTGCTCAACGTGATGTACCACGTGCCCAGCGACGACGAGGTGGCCCAAGTCGTGGTCGACGCCGACGTGGTCAACGACGGCGCCGCCCCGCAACTGGTCAGCCGTTCCCAGCTGGCCCGCAGCGAGCGTCGCGACAAGAGCGCCTGACCCGCGCAAGCAGAGCAGTTTCCGCGGGGTGGGAAAGGTACCCAGTCCTGCGAACTGTCGCAACACCGGGCGCGGATATGCCATTGTGGAGCCCGGAGACAACGACGCCCACTAAGGAGTTCTCATGGCCACCCGCCAAGTCAGCATCGCTTCCTCGGTCGGTCTGCACGCCCGCCCCGCGTCCCTGTTCGTCCAGGCCGCGACCGCCACGGGACTCCCGGTGACGATCGCCAAGGAGGGCGGTAACCCGGTGGACGCCCGCAGCATCCTGATGGTGATGGCCCTGGGCGCCAAGCACGGCGAGACCGTGACCCTTGCGGCCGAGGGGGAGGGAGCGGACGCCGCCCTGGACTCCCTGGTGGAACTCCTGTCCCGCGACCTCGACGCGGAGTAGTCCGATGGCTGCCGACGCCGGTCAGCACTCGACTTTCCACGGTATCGGCGTCAGCGCCGGCACCGCCGTGGGGCCGCTCGTAGTCGTCACCCCGGCCCCCACCGCCCCCGCGGACGAGGCACCCACGACGGATGCCGCGGCCACCTCGGCGACCGTCCACGGCGTCCTCGCCGACGTGGCGGCGGGCCTGGAGGCCCGCGCCGCGACCGCCAGCGACCACGCCCGGCCGATCCTCGAGGCCGGCGCCATGATGGCGCGCGATCCGGGGCTCGCGATGGGCATCGACACCCAGCTCCAGGCGGGCAAGGGCATGACCAACGCGGTCACCGACGCCGTCGAGGAGATCTGCACGATGTTCACCTCGCTCGGCGGCTACATGGCCGAGCGGGTCACCGACCTGCGCGACGTCCGCGACCGCGCGGTGGCGCGACTGCTGGGGCAGCCCGAACCGGGCGTCCCGACGCTGACCGAGCCGTCCATCCTGGCCGCGCACGACCTCGCGCCCGCCGAGACGGCGACCCTGACCACCGACACCTGCCTGGGCATCGTCACGGCGGCCGGCGGCCCGACCAGCCACACGGCGATCCTGGCCTCGCAGCTCGGCATCCCCGCGGTGGTGCAGGCCACCGGCATCCTCGATGTGCCGGCGGGCACGACGGTGGCCATCGACGGCGGCGTCGGCGAGATCACAGTGAACCCGACGGCGGAGGAGGTGGCGCTGCTGGAGGAGCGGAAGCGGCGCCGCGCCGCAGCCCTGGCCGGCGGCACCGGCAAGGGCGCGACGAAGGACGGCTACCCGGTGGCGCTGCTGGCGAACATCGGCACCGCCGACGACGCCCAGAAGGCCGCGAAGCAGGCGGTGGAGGGCGTGGGCCTGTTCCGCACCGAGTTCCTGTTCCTCGACCGCGACACCATGCCGACGGTGGAGGAGCAGACCGCGACCTACACGGCGGTGTTCGAGGCGTTCGGCGACCGCCGCATCGTCGTCCGCACCCTCGATGCCGGCGCCGACAAGCCGCTGAAGTTCGCGGACCTCGGTCCGGAGGAGAACCCGGCGCTGGGCCGGCGGGGCATCCGGCTGGGCATGATCCGCACCGAGGTGATGGACGCGCAGCTGGAGGCGCTGGCGGCCGCCTACAAGGCGACCGGTGCCGACGTCCGGGTGATGGCGCCCATGATCGCCACCCAGGCCGAGGCGATGTGGTTCGCCGAGAAGGTCCGGGCGCTGGGCCTGCCCAAGGTCGGGATCATGATCGAGGTCCCGGCGGCGGCGATCCGCTCGAAGGGGATCCTCTACCACGTCGACTTCGCCTCGCTCGGCACCAACGACCTGCAGCAGTACACGATGGCTGCCGACCGCATGCAGGGCGAACTGGCCGAACTGCTCAACCCGTGGGAGCCGGCACTCCTGGACGTCGTCGCGCTGGCCTGTGAGGGTGGCTCGGCGATGGGCAAGCCCGTCGGCGTGTGCGGCGAGGCAGGTGGCGACCCGGCGCTCGCGTTGGTGCTGACCGGACTCGGGGTGTCGAGCCTGTCGATGGCTCCCGGCAAGGTCCCCGCGGTGCGCACCTCGCTCGGGCTGCACACCCGCGAGCAGTGCCAGCAGATGGCGGCGGCGGCACGGGCCGCGACCAACGCCGAAGAGGCGAAGGCCGCCGTGCTCGACATGGCCGATCCGGTGCTCCGCGACCTGCTGTAGGCGGCCTCGGCAAGAACGCTCCCGAAATTCGAGAACGCTCCCGAAATTTCGGGAGCGTTCTCGAATTTCGGGAGCGTCTGTCGTGGGACGGGGCTACCGCGCGGCGTCCTTCAGGGTGCCGGTGACCCCACCGCTGGGGTTGCCGACCAGGCAGGTCACGGCGCGGTCGCCGGCCTGGGTCCAGGTCTCGCTCGTGGGTGCGAGGATGGTCAGGCTCAGCTTCGACTTCTTCGCCGCGACGCCGACGAAGCTCGCGAAGGCGTCCGTGCACTCCTGCCCGGCCTGCGCGCGGACGGACGCGTTGCCGGGGAAGTCCTCGCCGGTCAGCGTCGCGGTGGCGAACGCCTCCCAGTAGTGCTCCTGGTCGCACGGCAGCAACTGCAGTTCGGTCGTGCTCTCGGTGGGCAGCTTGCCCAGGCAGTCGCCCACCCGCACCGAGAACGAGTCGGTGGTGGCCGGCGCGGTCACCTCGCCCGCGCTGCTGCGGATGCCGGACGCGCACCCGGTGAGCAGCACGGACGCAGCCACGCCGGCCGCGGCCACGCGGGCCCGTGCGGGACCCATCAGCCCTCGGCGGGCTTGAGCTCGACGGTCACCTCGAGTGGCCCGCCGGTGGCCAGCCACTCGATCGGGCTGCTGATCCGGCCCACCGCGCGCAGGTCGTCCTCGGCGGCCAGCAGTCGGCCGAGCACCTCCTCCGAGCCGGCGAAGGTCGCGTGGGTCGCCTCGGTCTTCATCGAGACCTTGGCCTGTGACTTGGCGCCCCGGATGCCGATCAGCGCGGCGGCGAGGTCGTCCAGCAGGGCCGGGTTGCCGTCCTTCGCCGCGACGTCGGACACCTCGGGCCAGCGGGCGTGGTGCACCGAGCCCTTCCGCCACCACGACCAGACCTCCTCGGTGACGAACGGCAGGAACGGCGCGAACAGGCGCAGCAGCACGTCCAGTGCTTCCCGCAGGGCGGCACGGGCCGAGTCACGGGCGGTCTCGTCGATCTCCTCGCCCTCGGTCTCGGTGCCGTAGGCGCGCTCCTTGACCAGCTCCAGGTAGTCGTCGCAGAACTGCCAGAAGAACTTCTCGGTGGTCTCCAGCGCGGCGGAGTAGTCGTAGGCCTCGAACGCCGCGGTGGCCTGCTCGACCACCCGGGCGAGCGCGGCGAGCATGGCGAGGTCGACCGGCTCGGACGGCTGCACACGCGACGGCGTGCCCGCGGCGATGCCGAGGATGAACTTGCTCGCGTTGAGCACCTTCATCGCCAGGCGGCGGCCGACCTTCATCTGGGCCTCGTCGAACGGCGAGTCCATGCCGGGCCGGGCCATGGCTGCGCGCCAGCGCACCGCGTCCGAGCCGAACTTCTCCAGGATGTCGGTGGGCACGATCACGTTGCCCTTCGACTTGCTCATCTTCTTGCGGTCCGGATCCACCACGAACCCCGAGATCGCGGCCAGCCGCCACGGCAGGCAGTTGTGCTCGAAGTTCGCCCGCACCACCCGGGAGAACAGCCAGGTGCGGATGATGTCGTGGGCCTGCGGGGCCATGTCCATCGGGAAGGTGAGCCGCCACAGCTCCTCGTCGGTCTCCCAGCCGCACGCGATCTGCGGGGACAGCGAGGACGTCGCCCAGGTGTCCATCACGTCGGGGTCGCCCACAAAGCCGCCCGGGACGCCCCGCTGGGTCTCGGTGTAGCCGGGCGGGCACTGGCTCGACGGGTCGACCGGCAGCGTGTCCTCGGCCGCGGTGATCGGGCTCGCGTAGTCGGGCTCGCCGTCAGCATCAAGGGCGTACCAGACCGGGAACGGGACGCCGAAGAACCGCTGCCGGCTGATCAGCCAGTCGCCGTTCAGGCCGTTCACCCAGTTCGCGTAGCGGTGCCGCATGTGGTCGGGCACCCAGCGGAGTTCCTCGCCGCGGGCCAGTAGCGCCTGCTTGAGGTCCTCGTCGCGGCCGCCGTTGCGGATGTACCACTGCCGGGTGGAGACGATCTCGAGCGGCTTCTCGCCCTTCTCGTAGAAGTTCGCCATCCGCTGGGTGGGCTTGGGCTCGCCCTCCAGGTCGCCGGACGCGCGGAGCAGCCCCACCATCGCCTCGCGGGCGCTGAAGGTGGTCTTGCCGGCCAGTTCGGCGTAGGCGTCCGCGTTCACCAGCCACTCGGGCGTCTCGGAGTGCAGCCGACCGTCGCGGCCGATCACGGTGCGGGTCGGCAGCTGCAGCTCACGCCACCACTGCACGTCGGTCAGGTCGCCGAAGGTGCAGCACATCGCGATGCCGGCGCCCTTGTCGGGCTCGGCAGCCGCGTGCGCGAGCACCGGGATCTCCACGCCGAACACCGGCGAGCTGACCGTGGTGCCGAACAGGTGGGCATACCGCTCGTCGTCGGGGTGGGCGATCAGCGCGCACACCGCAGGGATCAGCTCCGGACGCGTCGTCTCGATGTACACCTTCCCGGTCCCTGAGCCCGACGAAGGGCCGTCGGTGGCATGGAACGCCACCCGGTAGTAGTGGCCCGGGTAGTCGCGCGCCTCGAGTTCCGCCTGGGCGACGGCGGTCTGGAACGTGATGTCCCACAGCGTCGGCGCCTCGGACAGGTACGCCTCGCTGCGCGCGAGGTTGCGCAGGAACGCCTTTTGGGCCACCGCCTGCGACTGGTCCGAGATCGTCGCGTACAGGGCCTTCCAGTCCACGCTCAGGCCCAGCGTCCGCCACAGGTTCTCGAACGCCTGCTCGTCGACGGCGGTGAGGTCATGGCACAGCTCCACGAAGTTGCGCCTGCTGATCGGCAACTGTCGCTTCGGGTCCGGCTTCTCCGGCGGGGTGAAGTCCGCGGCGTAGGGCAGGGACGGGTCGCAGCGGACGCCGTAGTAGTTCTGCACCCGCCGCTCGGTGGGCAGGCCGTTGTCGTCCCAGCCCATCGGGTAGAACACGTGCTTGCCGCGCATGCGCTGGTACCGCGCGACCAGGTCGGTGTGGGTGTAGCTGAACACGTGGCCCACGTGCAGCGACCCGGACACCGTCGGCGGCGGGGTGTCGATGCTGAACACCTGCTCCCGCGAGGCGGGCCGCACGAACGCGTAGGTGTCCTGCTCGCGCCAGGCCGCCGACCACTTCGCCTCCAGCCCCTCCAGCACCGGACGGTCCGGTACGGCGCCGGTGCCCGGGGTCGCGGAGGGCACGGCGTCGGTCAGGGGCTGCTCAGTCATGGGGTGCATCTTATTGAGCGCCCGGGCTAGTTCAGAATCCGCCACTCGGCGGTGCGGTCGCTCAGCCCTTGGCTGCGGCGTCGATGATCTGCTTCAGGTCCGCGCCGGACTTGCCGACGAACTCCGAGTTCGGCACCTGCTTGCCGTTCACGGTGAGGACGGGCAGCTCGTCCCAGCCGGCCTGCGAGGCGTCGTCCTCGACCCCCTGGACGAAGGCGGTGAGGTTCTGGTTGGCGTAGCAGGACCGGAAGGCGGTCAGGTCGGCGGACTGGATGCCGACCTTCGCGGGGATCGTCTCCAGGAACAGCTGGTCGGTGTAGGGCCCGTCGGCCGCGGCCTCCCAGATCGCCGAGGTGTACGCGGGATAGTAGCCGACCACGTCCGAGCACGCCGCGGCCAGGGCGGCCTTGTGGGACAACCCGTCCGCACTGCCCTTGTCGAGGGCCACCCGCGTGTGGTCGACGAGCGTGATCTCGTGGGTCTGGCCGAGCAGGCTCAGCGCGGTGCCGAAGCTCTGGTCGAACTGCAGGCAGCCCGCGCACTGGTAGTCGAAGACCAGCCCGACCACCGGCTTGCCGTCGGTGGAGTAGACGGCGATCCCGTCCCTGGCCTCGGTGGCGTTGGGCGGGTACGGGACGCCCGCGGTGGCCGACGCGGCCGCGTCGGCGGCGGACTTCGCCGACTGCTGGACGAGGACGGTGGCCATCACGGCGACCAGCACGACCGCGAGCACCGCGGATCCGATGATGACGATCCGGCGCAGGCGCGCCGCCCGCTGGTTCGCCAACTGGGCTTCGCGCAGGCGTTGCCGCTGGCTCGATCCGGCCATGTTCCTCAGTTCTCCCGGTGCCGTCAGGCGTTCTGCTTGATCAGGTCGAGCAGCGTGGTCGGGTCGCCGAAGTTCGCGAGCGGGAGGTCCTTGCCGTTCACGAACACCGTCGGGGTGGCCACCCGGCTGTTCACCGACTGCATGTCCTGCACCCCGAGGTCGCCCATGGTCGTGACGAAGGCCTTCGTGGCCTGGTTGTCGTAGCAGGCCTGGAACGTGGTCAGGTCGGCTCCGGTGATGCCGACCGTGGCCGGGATGCTGTCGCGCAGCACCGTGTCGTCGTATCCGTCGCCCTCGTTCTCCGGCTGCTCCACGTAGATCTCGTTGTGGAACTCGGAGTACTTGCCGACCGTGTCCGCGCAGGTCGCGGCGATCGCGGCGCGCATGGACGCGTCGTTGCCCAGGTTGGTGTCCAGGAAGTTCATCGTTCGGTAGTGCAACTCGATGTCGCCGGACGCCGCGAGTGAGGTGAGCGCGTCGCCGTAGTAGCCCTCGAACTGCTTGCAGACCGGGCACTGGTAGTCGAAGAAGAGCTCCACCACGGGTGCGCCCTGCTGGGCCACGCCGGGGCTGATCACGACGGCCTTGCCGTCGGCGGTGGCGTCCGGCGGGGTGATCGCCGAGGAGTTGTTCGCCGCCTGGTGCGCCTGGTTCTGGACCAGGACGCCGATGAAGACGGCGATCAGGACCACGACGAGGATCCCGGCGCCGACGCCGATGATCCGGTTCAGCCGCTGCTGCTTGGCCGCGGCCGCCTGGGCCTGGCGCAGCCTCTCGCGGTTGTTCTGGGTCATCGAGCGGGCTCCTTGTCGTCGGCGGTGGTCGGGTCGGGGTCTTCGGCGGGTTCGCCGACCGGGGCGAACAGCCAGTTGTCGACGGCGAACGGCGAGCGGGGCCGCCAGGCCGCCCAGGCGCCGCACAACAGCAGCCCGGTGTCCCGCAGGATCTCCAGCGGGTACTGGGTCTGGCCCGCCTCGACCTCGGCGCCGGGGGAGAAGCAGCCGCAGTCGATGTTGATGCCGCGGGCCCACACCGAGGCGATGCCGATGATGAAGGCGAGCATCAGCAGCGAGCCGGCCACGGCCGAGATCCGGACGAAGGTGCCCGTGATCAGCAGCAGGCCCACCGCGATCTCGATGATCGGCAGCGCGGAACCGACAAAGGCGGTGATGTCCCACGGCAGGATCTGGTAGAGCCGGACGGACTGGATCGAGGAGTCCAGCCGGGTCACCTTGAGCAGTCCCGCGATGAGCAGCACGACGCCCAGCACGAGCCGGGCACCGAGGGTCACCCACTCCGGCCAGGGTCGCCGCGGTCGCGAAGCGGCTACGGAGTCGGACACCCGGTCAGTATACCGAGGGGCGTGCGGACGCCCGCCCCGGCTGGGCCCGGTTAGGCTGAGCGCACCATGAGCAGAACCCACGCCGAGATCGTCGCCCGACTGCAGGCCCGCTGGCCCGAACACCGCGTGGCGCCGGGCCAGGCCAGGGTGCAGGCGCTGTGCGACCTGCTCGGTTCGCCGGAGCGCTCCTGCCCGGTGATCCTGGTCGCCGGCACCAACGGCAAGGGCAGCACGGCGGCGATGATCGACTCGCTGCTGCGCGCGCTCGGCCTGCGGGTCGGCCGCTACGCCAGCCCGCACCTGGTCGACCTCACCGAGCGGATCGTCATCGACGGCGAGCCGATCGCCGCCGAGCGCTTCGACGAGCTGGTCGAGCAGACCCAGCCGTTGGTCGGGCTGGTCGACGACCAGCTGATCGAGGGGGTCGCGATGACCTTCTTCGAGGTGATGACCGCGCTGGCCTACGCGGCCTTCGCCGACGCCCCGGTGGACGTCGCCGTGGTCGAGGTCGGCCTCGGCGGGCGCTGGGACGCCACCAATGTCGCGGACGCCCAGGTGGCGGTGGTCTGCCCGATCGACCTCGACCACACCCACCTGCTCGGCAACACGCTCGCCGAGATCGCGGCCGAGAAGGCGGGCATCATCAAGGCGGGCTCGAAGGCCGTCCTGGCCGCGCAGCAGCCGGACGCGGCGCGGGTCCTGCTGGCCCGGTGCGCCGAGGTGGGTGCAGAGGTACGGCGCGAGGGCATGGAATTCGGCCTGATCAGCCGCGCGCCCGGCGTGGGCGGCCAGGTACTGCGGCTGGAGACGGCCGAGGGCCCGCTGGGCGACCTGCTGCTACCCCTGTACGGCGCCCACATGGCCCAGAACGCTGCGCTCGCCGTCGCCGCGGCGGAGGCGTTCCTCGGCGGCAAGCCGCTGCCGGCCGACGTGATCGCGGAGGGGCTGGAGCAGGTGCAGGCGCCGGCCCGGCTGGAGGTGGTGCGGCGTTCGCCCACGGTCGTGCTCGACACCTGCCACAACCCGCACGGCGCCCGCGCCACGATCGACGGGCTGGCCGAGGCGTTCGACTTCCACCCGCTGGTTGCCGTCGTGGCGATGATGGGCGACAAGGACGTCGACGGGGTGCTGTCGATCATCGGCGAGGCGGCCTCGACGTTGGTCTGCACCGGCATCGCGTCCACCGATCGCGCGCTGCCGCCCGAGGCGCTGGGGGAGCGGGCGGCCGGCATCGTCGGTGCCGATCGGGTGCTGGTGGTCCCCACGATGGCGGAGGCGATCGAGACGGCCGTCCGGCTGGCCGACGAGGCCGGCCCGGGCGCAGGAGTGCTGATCGCGGGCTCGGTGTACGCGGCGGGAGAGGCCCGGGCCCTGCTGGTGCACGAGTCGTCCGACGACCGGCTGGACGCCGGGTTCGTCGACCTCGACGACTGGTCCGTCGGCGAGGCGGATGAGTCGTGAGGCTCGCCGCGTCCAACCCGATGGGACGGGCCATGCTGAGCATCCTCGCCTTCGAGGCGATCGTGTTCGGCCTGGCGATCCCCGGCATGATCCAGGTCTCGGACGTGTCCGTGGGCACGGCCTTCGCGCTGGGCATGGGCGCGGCGGCCTTCGCGATCGTGGCCGCGGCCCTGCTGCGGCGTCCGCCCGGCTACCTGCTGGGGTGGCTCACCCAGCTGGTGGCGATCGCGCTGGGCTTCGCCACCCCGATGATGTTCGCCGTCGGCGGCATGTTCGCCCTGCTCTGGGTGGTCTGCTTCGTGCTCGGCCGACGGATCGAATCCACCCCGCCGGCCGGGCCCCCGGCGTAGGCCGCGGCGATTCCGGCGCCCGGATCGGGAGGCACGCCCTGGGGGCGGCGGACGGTATGGTGCGGGCCATGACCGATCTGCAACGGACCCTCGTCCTGCTGAAGCCGGACGCGGTTCGCCGCGGCCTCGCCGGCACGATCCTCGCCCGCTACGAGGCGAAGGGCCTCGGCGTTGTCGCGATGGAGTTCCGGCACGTCGACGCCGCGATGGCCGACCGCCACTACGCCGACCACGTGGAGCAGCCGTGGTACCCGCCGCTGCGGGAGTACTTCACGAGCGGCCCGCTGGTCGCGCTGGTGCTTGAGGGCCCGTCCGCCGTCGAGGTGGTGCGCCTGATGAACGGCGTGACGAACTCCGTCGTCGCCGCGCCGGGCACGATCCGCGGCGACTTCTCGCTGTCGAACCGGGAGAACCTCGTGCACGCGTCCGACTCACCGGAGTCGGCGGGCCGGGAGGTCGCACTGTGGTTCCCGAACCTGGCCTGAACGAGCCCGGCCCGGGCGTCCCGCAGGACCCGGGCGTCCCGTTGGACCCGGGCGTTCCGCTGGACCCGGGCGTCCCGCCGGTTCCGCAGGACCCGGGCGTCCCGCTGGACCCGGGGGCGTCCGTCCCCCCTGCCCAGGGCTGGTCGGCGCAGGCTCCTGCGCCCGGGTACCCGCAGCAGGCCCCCGGGCAGGGCTACCCACAGCAGTGGGGCTATCCGCCGTCCGCCTATCCGCCGTCCGCCTACCCGCCGCCCGCCTACCCGCCGGGCCCGGCGTACTACGGCGTGCCGCAACCGGCCGGGCCGGCGCCGAAGCCCCCCGCGCTGCCCACCGTGCCGCGCGAGTACCACGAGTTCTTCCGGGCTCCCCGGTTCCGCTGGTGGAAGCCGCTGGCCGCGATCGGCATCTTCCTCGGCGGCGTCGTCCTCACCATCCTGATGACGGTCCCGATCATCCTGATCGACGTCGCGAACGGCCGCATCGACATGCAGAAGGCGCAGACGGGCGAACTCGAGATGACCCCGCTGCTGTTCCTGGTCAACAACCTCACCCTGGCGCTGTGGGTGCCGCTCTCCCTGCTCACCGCGTGGGCGGCGTTCCAGCAGCGCCCGAGGTGGCTCTCCTCGATCCAGGGGGGCTTCCGGTGGCGCCTGTTCTGGCGGTTCGCGCTGATCGCCCTCGTCGTCCTCGGCGCCTCCACGGGCGTCCAGATCCTGCTGGAGGGCGGCGTCGGCGGGTTGGCCTGGAACTCCGACTCGGTGTTCCTGATCGTGACCATCGTGCTCACCACGCCGTTCCAGGCGGCCGGGGAGGAGTACAGCCTGCGAGGGCTCGGCGCGCGCACCATCGGCTCCTGGTTCGGCTCCCGCCGGGCGGGCCTGATCGTCGCCACGCTCGTGACGTCCATCATCTTCATGCTGTTGCACGGCGCCGGCGACCCGTGGCTCAACGCCTTCTACCTGCTTTTCGCGGTGTTGAGCTCGATCCTGGTCTGGCGCACGGGCGGGCTGGAGGCCTCCATCGCGCTGCACGTGGTGAACAACCTGATCGGGGAGGCGTTCCTGCCCTTCTCGGACATCAGCGGCATCTTCGACCGGGAGGCCGGGGTGGCCGGACCCGAGACGCTGTGGCAGATGGGCGCCGTGGTCGTGGTCGCTGGACTCATGTTCTGGCAGGCGGGACGGCTCCGGCTGCCCCGCACCGCGGCACCGGCCGCGCCCGCGCAGACGGAGCTTTCGAAGCCCGGCGGGGTATTCTGGAACTCTTCGCACACGATCGCTTGAGGTGGGGCGCGAGATGACCAATGACGTGGTGAACAGGCTCGACGCGGCGAGTGCGCTGACGTGGCTGCGGGCACAGATCCGGCCGCGGACGGGGCGCACACTCGTCGGAGTGGACGGCGTGGACGGCGCCGGCAAGACGACGTTCGCCGATGAACTCGCCGACCTGGTCCGCGAGTGCGGGTTCGAGGTGATCCGGATCTCGATGGACGACTACCTCAATCCGCGCTCGGTCCGGTACGCCCAGGGCCGCACGTCCGCGAAGGGGTACTTCGAGGACAGCTACGACTACCAGCGGTTCACCGACGAGGTGCTCGAGCCGCTCGGCCACGAGGGCTCGGGCCGGTACCGCACCGCTGCCTACGACCTGGACTCGGAGTCCGAGGTGCACTCGCCCTGGCGGATCGCCCCCGACGACGCGGTCGTGATCATCGACGGCATGTTCATCCATCGGGACGAGCTGTGCGCCAGCCGCAAGCAGAAGGTCTGGGACATCTCGGTGTGGCTCGAGGTGCCGTTCGAGGAGTCGTTCCAGCGGATGGCGGAGCGCGAGGAGAAGATCACCCCCGATCCGGAGGATCCGGGCAACGCCCGCTACTACCAGGGCCAGCTGCTCTACCTGCAGTCGTGCGATCCGGCCCACCGGGCGGACATCGTGGTCGAGAACGCGTCCCCGCATGCCCCGGTGATCAACTGATCCTCGTGGTTCGTGCCTCACCACTCGTCAAGACTGATCCTGCCCGCGGGTCCGGAGGCATGCCCGTGATCGACACCGTGGGCGGGGCGGCCGACCGCGCCGAGGAACTGCTCGGCAGGCTGCGGGCACTCGCCAACCCGGACAACGTGGCCGGCATGGCCCGCTTCGGCATCAGCGCCACCGGGACGCTCGGCGTGTCGGTGTCCGTGCTGCGGGGTATCGCTCGCGAGTTGCGTCCGTTGCGCCGCACCCAGCCCGAATTCGTGCACGAGGTGGCCGCGCGGCTGTGGGCGTCCGGCGTCCACGAGGCACGGATCCTCGCCGGACTGGTCGACGTGCCGGCCCTGGTCACACCCGAACAGGCGGACGCGTGGGCCGCCGACTTCGACTCCTGGGACGTCTGCGACCAGGTCTGCGGGCTGTTCGCGGCCACCCCGTTCGCCTGGGCCAAGGTCGAGCAGTGGACGGCTGCGGACCCTGAGTTCGTGAAGCGGGCCGGGTTCGTGCTGGTCTGCTCGCTCGCCGTGCACGACAAGGCCGCGCCGGACCAGCGCCTGATCGACCTGTTGCCGCTGGTCGTGCGGGAGAGCACGGACCCACGCAACTTCGTGAAGAAGGCGGTGAACTGGGCGCTGCGTCAGGTCGGCAAGCGCTCCTCCGCCTGCCACGAGGCCGCCGTCGCGACCGGCGAGGAGATCCTGGGCCGGCACCCCGACTCGGCGTCCGCCCGCTGGATCGCCCGGGACGCCCTGCGCGAGCTGCGCAGCGACGCCGTCCTCGCCCGCTTCGCTACAGCTACGTGAGGACGCTACCCGTACTTGGGTAGCGTCCCGGAGCAGCTGTAGCGAAGCGGCGGACGGGAGGGGTCGCAGTTCTTCGCCCAAGCCCGGGTTCGGGATCCGGGCCGGGCTTGATTACGCTGGTGCGACCATGACCATGACCGTCGAATCGCTCTACCCGAGGCTCGAACCACTGCTGGCCCAGGTCAGCAAGCCGGTGCAGTACATCGGGGGCGAGGTGAACTCGGTGAGCAAGGACTTCGCGTCCGCCGAGGTGCGCTGGGCCCTGATGTACCCGGACGCCTACGAGGTGGGCCAGCCGAACCAGGGCCTGGCCATCCTGTACGAACTGCTCAACGAGCGCGACTGGATGCTCGCCGAGCGCACGTTCTCGATCTGGCCCGACCTGGCCGCGCTGATGCGCAGCCACGGCCTGCCGCAGTTCACGCTGGAGAACCACCTGCCCGTGGCCGCGTTCGACGTGCTCGGAGTGAGCTTCTCCACCGAACTGGGCTACACGAACCTGCTCGAGGCGATCGACCTCGCCGGGATCGCCCTGCACGCGGCCGACCGCGGCGAGGACGAGCCGATCGTGATCGCCGGCGGCCATGCGGCGTTCAACCCCGAACCGATCGCGGACTTCATCGACGCGGCCGTCCTCGGCGACGGGGAGGAGGCGGCGCTGGTCGTCTCCGACATCGTGCGCGAGTGGAAGGCGTCCGGACGCCCGGACGGCCGGCGCGGGCTGCTGCTGCGGCTGGCGTCCAGCGGGGTGGCCTACGTGCCGGGCCTCTACGACGTCGGCTACGGCGCGGACGGCGCGATCGCGTCCGTGCGTCCGAACACCCCCGGGGTGCCGGCGAAGGTGGCCAAGCACACCCTGATGGAGCTGGACGAGTGGCCGTACCCGGCGAAGCCGGTGGTGCCGCTGGCCGAGACCGTGCACGAGCGCTACTCCGTGGAGATCTTCCGCGGCTGCAC
>JBDHZJ010000023.1:0-14290 GCA_039811825.1 Propionicimonas sp. | reverse complement strand
CTGGCCGACCTGATGATGGTCGCGCCGCGCGACGTGGAGGACTCGATCGTCCGGATCACGCAGCTGGCCCGGGCCGCCGGGATCCACCTGGTGCTGGCCACCCAGCGTCCGTCCACCGACGTCGTGACCGGCCTGATCAAGGCCAACGTGCCGTCCCGGCTCGCCTTCGCGACCAGCTCGATGACCGACTCCCGGGTCATCCTCGACACCCCCGGTGCGGAGAAGCTGGTCGGCCAGGGCGACGGGCTGTTCCTGCCGATGGGCCAGTCCAAGCCGCTGCGCGTGCAGGGCGCCTGGGTGACCGAGGCCGAGATCCGGGCCGTGGTGAAGCAGGTCAGCGACCAGCTCGGCCCGCAGTACCGCGAGGACGTGGCCGCGCCCGCCGACTCGGGCAAGGCCGTCGCCGAGGACATCGGGGACGACCTCGACCTCGTGCTGGAGGCCGCGCAGCTGGTGGTGAACCTGCAGCTCGGCTCCACCTCGATGTTGCAGCGCAAGCTGCGGGTCGGCTTCGCGAAGGCCGGACGCCTGATGGACATCCTCGAGACCAGGGGAGTGGTCGGCCCGTCCGAGGGCTCCAAGCCCCGCGAGGTGCTGGTCAAGCCCGACGACCTCGACGAGGTGCTGGCGGCCCTGCGGGCCGGCTGATCCATCGAACGCCTCCGTTCCGGTCGAACGCCTCTGCCCGTGCGGAGGCGCTCGACGGAAACGGAGGCGTTCGGCGCAACGGGAGGGCTGAGGTAGCGTGGCGCGGGTGAGTCCGACACCGGTGCACCTGATCAGCCTCGGTTGCGCCCGCAACGAGGTCGACTCCGAGGAACTCGCCGGACGCCTCGCCGCAGGCGGCTTCGCCCTGGTCGACGACCCGGAAGCCGCCGAGGCGATCGTGGTCAACACCTGCGGCTTCATCGACGCCGCGAAGAAGGACTCCATCGACACCCTGCTCGACGCCGCCGACCACAAGGCGAACGGGGGCCGGACGAAGGCGGTGGTCGCGGTCGGCTGCCTGGCCGAACGGTACGGACACGAGCTTGCCGAGTCGCTCCCGGAGGCCGACGCCGTGCTCGGCTTCGACGCCTACCCCGAGATCGCCGCGAAGCTGGAGTGGATCCTCGCCGGTGGCCACGTGGAGGCCCACGTGCCGCGCGACCGCCGTGGCCTGTTGCCCGTCACCCCGGTGGCCCGCCCGGCCCGCGCCGCGAAGCTCTCCGTGCCCGGCCACGCCATCCCCGGCCACGCCTGGATCCCGCGGCACCGGCTGGCCTCCGGGGCGTCCGCTCCGCTGAAGATCGCCTCCGGGTGCGACCGCCGCTGCGCGTTCTGCGCGATCCCGTCCTTCCGCGGCTCCTACCTGTCGCGTCCGGTCGACGAGGTGGTCGGCGAGGCCCGCTGGCTGGTCGAGCGCGGCGTCCGCGAGGTGGTGCTGGTCAGCGAGAACTCCAGCGCCTACGGCAAGGACATCGGCACGAACCTCGAGCACCTGCTGGCGGGGCTGGACGGCGTCGACGGGCTGGACTGGATCCGGGTCTCCTACCTGCAGCCGGCCGAGGTGCGCCCGTCGCTGATCGACGCGATGCTCGGCCTGGACCGGGTGGTGCCCTACTTCGACCTGCCGTTCCAGCACGCGTCCGCGACCGTGCTGCGCCGGATGCGCCGGTTCGGCGACGCCGACTCGTTCCTCGGCCTGATCGGGCGCATCCGCGCCGCCCGTCCCGACGCGGGCATCCGCAGCAACGTGATCACGGGCTTCCCGGGCGAGACCGGGGCCGACGTGGACGTCCTCGCGGACTTCCTCGCCGCCGCCCGGCTCGACGCCGTGGGGGTGTTCGGCTACTCCGACGAGGAGGGCACCGAGGGCGCCACGCTGGACGGCAAGCTGGAGCCGTCCGTGATCGACGAGCGGGTGGACCGGCTGGCGACGCTGGTCGACGAGGTGTCCGCCGAACGCGCGTCCGAACGCGTGGGCGAGCGCACGCAGGTGCTGGTCGAGGCGGTCGCTCCGGACGGAACCGGATCAGGAAGATCCGTACACCAGGGTCCGGAGACCGATGGTGGTACTACGCTCGGAGGAGCAGATAACGATCTGGTCACGGGCGCGCTCGCCTGGGGCAGGGTCACGGCGACGGACGGCGTGGACCTGGTCGTGGAGCTGGAGGGGTGATGACGCAGCATGCGCAATCCGCCGACGTGGGCGTGCCTGCATGGCTGCCGAATGCGCTGACGGTGCTGCGACTGATCCTCGTGCCGGTGTTCCTGGTGCTGTTGTTCTGGCACCCAGAGGAGTTCGCCTGGCGCCTGGCCGCGACGGTCGCGTTCGGCGTGGCGATCCTGACCGACCTGTTCGACGG
This sequence comes from Propionicimonas sp., assembly GCA_039811825.1. Lineage (GTDB taxonomy): Bacteria > Actinomycetota > Actinomycetes > Propionibacteriales > Propionibacteriaceae > Propionicimonas. Next base: position 11,942 of record JBDHZJ010000023.1, on the reverse strand, counting down.
CAAGATCGCCCGGCGGTACAACCTGGTCAGCGACTTCGGCAAGATCTGGGACCCGATCGCCGACAAGGCCCTCACCGGTGCGGCGTTCATCTCACTGAGCATCCTCGGCGAGCTGCCGTGGTGGATCACGATCATCATCCTGGTTCGCGAGTGGGGCATCACGTGGATGCGCGCGGCGATGCTGAAGTACGAGGTGATGGCGGCCGCCGCCGGTGGAAAGCTGAAGACCGTCCTGCAGTCGATCGCGCTGATCATGTTCCTGCCGTATCCGATGCCGAAGGTGCAGGAACTGCTGCCGTTCTGGTTCTGGCTCGCGTGGCTCGTGATGGGCGCGGCGTTCGTGCTGACCCTGGTCACCGGGGTGATGTACGTCCGCGACGCGCTCAGGCTTAAGGCCGAGGCGACCGCCAAGGGCAAGGGTGACCAGTCCTGAGCCGGACGCGGCCCCGATCATCGCGAGGCTGACCGCGCGCGGACAGAGCCTCGCCACGGCCGAATCCCTCACCGGCGGCCTGATCGGTGCGGCGCTCACCTCCGTCCCGGGTGCCTCCGCCGTCTACCTCGGTGGGGTGGTGGCGTACGCGACCCCGCTGAAGGCGACGCTCGCCGGGGTGCCGGTGGACGTGCTGGACGCGCACGGCCCGGTCGCGGCGCGGACGGCCGGGGCGCTGGCCACCGGGGTCCGGGACGCGACCGGGGCGGACTGGGCGGTGGCCGCCACCGGGGTCGCCGGCCCCGATCCGCAGGACGGCCACGAGCCGGGCGAGGTGTGGCTGGGCCTGGCCGGCCCGGACGGCTCGGTGCGCACAGTCCGGCACGACTTCGCCGGCGACCGGGCGACCGTCCGGGAGGCCACCGTCGCCGCGGCGCTGGGGCTGCTGGGCGATGCGCTCGACGCCGCCGGATGAGCCTCCGGGGGTCGACTGGCCGGACGTCCCCGGATCGGCTGGTCGGGCCTGTCGGAACCCCCGGCGACCTCGACCAGAACTCGAGGGAACAAGGACGCGTCCGCGTGGCGTTGTACCACCGTCGGAGACGAACCCGGCGGGACAGGTAGAGTCGAGGCCATGATCCAGGAAGTGCGTGAGCGCCCGGTGCTGATGCGGGAGTTGCTCGGCGAGTCGCTGCGAGAGCTGCGCACGTCCTCGAGCCTGACCCTGCGCGAGGTGTCGGGCCGGGCCCGGGTCAGCCTCGGCTACCTCTCGGAGATCGAGCGCGGCCAGAAGGAGGCGTCCTCCGAGTTGCTGAACGCGATCTGCGGCGCCCTCGACGTGCCGCTGTCGAACGTGTTGCGGCAGGTCTCGGACAAGATCGACGACCACGCCGGCGTCACCCCGCTGCCGGTGCGTGGCCCGCACGTCGCCGCGGCCTGACCCGGATGCGTGAGGCGGACCTGCGGGCGAGGCTGGCGTCCCACCTCGGCGACGCGTACTCCCTGATGTGGTCCGACACGGTCGTGCTCGAGGGCCTTGGCCATCGCACGGTGAGCGAGGCGCTGGCCGGCGGAACCCCGTGCAAGCAGGTCTGGTTGGCCGCCTGGGCGGCGCTGGAGCTGCCGCCCGCCGACCGCTGAGCGCCGGCCGCCCGGCGCGAAAGGGAACCGTCCCCGTTCCCCGTCGCGACGCGAATCGGGGACGGTTCCTTTTCGCGTCACGCTCCCTTCGCGTGTCGCGCGCATATCGAACATCTGTTCGGCTAGCCTGTGGACAGTTGCCCGGCGCGCGTGGAGATATCCACAGCGACGCCACCACCTGACCGATTGTCAGTGGCGTTGCCTAGGGTGATGGCGACAAGACGGAAGTGTCGAGTGAGAGGACGCGACAGATGGCGGTAGCGGACCGGGAGAAGGCGCTCGCGGCGGCGCTGGCCCAGATCGAGAAGCAGCACGGCAAGGGCTCGGTGATGCGCCTGGGCGACGAGACCCGACAGCCGATCGAGGTGATCCCCACGGGGTCGATCGCGCTCGACGTGGCGCTCGGCATCGGCGGCCTGCCGCGCGGCCGGGTGATTGAGATCTACGGCCCGGAGTCCTCGGGCAAGACCACCGTGGCGCTGCACGTGATCGCGAATGCCCAGGCGGCGGGCGGCATCTGCGCCTTCATCGACGCCGAGCACGCACTCGACCCCGACTACGCGGCCAAGCTGGGCGTCGACACGGACGCGCTCCTGGTCAGCCAGCCCGACAACGGCGAGCAGGCGCTCGAGATCGCGGACACGCTGGTCCGCTCGGGTGCCCTGTCGCTGATCGTGATCGACTCCGTGGCCGCGCTCACCCCGCGCGCCGAGATCGAGGGCGAGATGGGTGACAGCCACGTCGGCCTGCAGGCCCGCCTGATGAGCCAGGCGCTGCGCAAGATGACCGGCGCGCTGTCCGGCGCGGGTACCACCGCGGTCTTCATCAACCAGTTGCGCGAGAAGATCGGCGTCATGTTCGGCTCGCCGGAGACCACCACGGGTGGCCGGGCCCTGAAGTTCTACTCGTCGGTGCGGCTCGACGTGCGCCGCATCGAGACGCTGAAGGACGGCCAGGACATGGTCGGCAACCGCACCCGGGTGAAGGTGGTGAAGAACAAGGTCGCGCCGCCGTTCAAGCAGGCCGAGTTCGACATCCTCTACGGCCAGGGCATCAGCCGCGAGGGCAGCCTGATCGACCTCGGTGTCGACTGCGGCATCATCCGCAAGGCGGGAGCGTGGTTCACCTACGAGGCCGACCAACTCGGCCAGGGCAAGGAGAACGCCCGCACCTTCCTCAAGTCCAACCCCGAGGTCGCCGACGAGATCGAGCAGCGCATCCTCACCCAGCTCGGGGTGGGCCTGGCCAAGGAGGTGCCCGACGGCATCGACCCGGTCACCGGGGAGGTCGAGTTCTGAGCCGAGGGATGATCCCTGAGGAGCCGGGCCGAGGAACGAGGCGCGGCGTCACGAAGGGCCGCAGCCAGAGTCCGGCCGGCGGAGGACCGGCTGAACCTGAGGCGTTGTTCGACGTGGCCGAGGCCGAACCTCCGGACGACGGGCCGGAGGGCGACCCCGTGGCGGTCGCCCGCGAGATCGCGCTGCGGCAGCTCACCGTGCGGGCGCGCAGCCGGACCGAGCTGGCGCGGGTGCTGGCCCGCAAGCACGTCCCCGACGACGTGGCGCAGGTCGTGCTCGACCGGCTCACCGAGGTGGGGCTGATCGACGACGCGGTGTTCGCGCGCGATTGGCTGGCGGCCGGGGAGCGCCGCCAGAAGAGCCGGCGGGCACTGCTCGCGGAACTGGCCGAGAAGGGCGTGGACCGTGACGTGGTCGACGAGGCGGTGGCCGAACTCGACTCCGACCGCGACTACCTGGTGGCGCGCGGTCTCGCAGAGCGGAAGGCTCGTTCGCTGGCCGGTCTCGACCCCCAGGTCCAGTACCGCAGGCTCGCCGGTGCCCTCGCCCGCCGCGGGTTCGGGGCGTCCGTGGTGGCGCAGGTGACCAGAGAGGTCCTCGCCGAGATCGATGAGCTTGCGGAATGACCCCGGGCGGCTTAGCCTGCCGATGGGTGCGCTAGCGAACCCGATCCTGAGCGACTGAAAGACCATCACAGGGGACTGAACCCCGCGATACGAACGGTCCGGCCCGGCCGGGCCCGACCTGCCACACCCATGGCCTTGGCCATGGGCGCTTGAGGACCGGTTTTCGGCGTCCCCGCACACGCTCAAGGAGGACGCCATGGATCCGACCGTCTTGCTGACTGTCCTTGTGGTCGTCCTGGCCCTGGTCACGGTGGCACTGGTCGCGCTGTTCGTGCTGGTGCTGCGCGGAGGCACGGCGTCCGGCCGGTCGGGCGGGCAGCGTCCCGGCGCGCGTCGTGGGCACAAGGCGCCCCGACGCCCGGCGCCTGCCGATGCGCCGGCCCCGGTGTCGGCGGCGGAGCAGGAGGAACTGCGGTCCCGCCGGCAGGCGGTCGATCGACGCGAGGAACTCCTCGCCGAGCGCGAGGACCGGCTGAACCGGTACCTGGAGGAGATGCACACCCGGGAGGCCCACCTCGACCAGATCGCCGCCGGCCTGGACGACCGCGAGGCCCAGCTGGACGAGGCCGAGCGCGAGCGGGTGGACGCCCTCGCCGAAGTGGCCGGGCTGTCGCCGGAGGACGCGCGCGCAGAACTGATGGCCCACGTGGAGAAGGATTCCCGGCTGCACGCCGCCCAGCTCACCCGCGAGATCGAGTCCGAGGCCCGCCGGAGCGCCGACACGACCGCGCGCCAGATCATCGTGACCAGCATCCAGCGGCTCGCGGCCGAACAGACCACCGAATCGGTGGTCGCCACCGTCGCGCTCCCCGGGGACGACATGAAGGGCCGGATCATCGGACGCGAGGGTCGCAACATCCGCGCCTTCGAACAGATCACCGGCGTGAACGTGCTGATCGACGACACCCCCGAGAGCGTCCTGCTCTCCTGCTTCGACCCGGTGCGCCGCGAGACGGCCCGGCTCACCCTCACCGAACTCGTCGCGGACGGACGGATCCACCCGGCCCGGATCGAAGAGGTGCACGAGCGCAGCAAGCTGCGGGTCGACGAGCTGTGCGTCCGTGCCGCAGAGGACGCCCTGATCGAGATGGGCATCACCGACCTCGCCCCCGGGCTGCTGCCGATCCTCGGCTCGCTGCAGTACCGCACGTCCTACGGGCAGAACGTGCTGCGGCACCTCGTCGAGTGCGGGCACATCGCGGCGCTGCTCGCCGGCGAACTCGGACTCGACATCGAGACCTGCCGCCGCGCCGCGTTCCTGCACGACATCGGCAAGGCGCTCACCCACGAGGCGGAGGGGTCGCACGCCAAGGTCGGCGCCGACCTGGCCCGGCGCCACGGCGAGCACCCCGACATCGTCCACGCGATCGAGGCGCACCACAACGAGGTCGAGCCGCGCACGGTCGAGGCCGTGCTCACCCAGGCCGCGGACGCGATCAGCGGCAGCCGGCCGGGTGCCCGCAGGGAGAGCCTCGAGATGTACGTGAAGCGCCTGCAGCGGCTGGAGGGCATCGCCAAGGAGCACTCCGGCGTCGACAAGGTGTTCGCCATGCAGGCCGGCCGTGAGGTGCGGGTGATGGTGGCGCCCGAACTGGTCAACGACGCGGAATCGCAGGTGATCGCCCGCGACATCGCCAAGCGCGTCGAGGAGGAACTGACGTACCCCGGCAGCATCAAGGTGACCGTCGTGCGGGAGTCGAGGGCGGTGGCCCTGGCCAAATGAGCGGGTAGAGTACCGCACCTGTAGGCCACAAAGAGTAGGGAACGGGCTTGTCAGAGCGCACTTTCGAGGTCGTCACGTACGGCTGTCAAATGAACGTTCACGACTCCGAGAGGATCGCGGGCGTGCTGCTGGATGCCGGCTACGTGGCCGCGGAGGAGGGTGCGCAGGCCGACGTCGTCGTGTTCAACACCTGCGCGGTGCGCGAGAACGCGGACAACCGGCTGTACGGCAACCTCGGCCACCTCGCGCCGGTCAAGCAGTCCCGTCCGGGCATGCAGATCGCCGTCGGTGGCTGCATGGCCCAGAAGGACCGCCAGGTCGTGGTCGACCGGGCCCCGTGGGTGGACGTGGTGTTCGGCACCAACAACCTCGGCTCGTTGCCCGTCCTGCTGGAGCGGGCCAGGGTGCAGCAGGAGGCACAGGTTGAGATCCTGGAGTCGCTGGAGCGATTCCCCTCGACCCTGCCCACCCGGCGCGACTCCGCCTACTCGGCGTGGGTGTCGATCAGCGTCGGCTGCAACAACACCTGCACGTTCTGCATCGTCCCGGCCCTGCGGGGCAAGGAGACCGACCGGCGTCCCGGTGACGTGCTGGCCGAGGTACGGGCCCTGGTCGACGAGGGAGTGCAGGAGGTCACGCTGCTCGGCCAGAACGTGAACACCTACGGTGTCGAGTTCGGCGATCGCGGTGCGTTCGCCAAGCTGCTGCGCGCCTGCGGGGACGTGGACGGCCTGGAACGCGTCCGGTTCACCTCGCCGCACCCGGCGGCGTTCACCGACGACGTGATCGCCGCGATGGCCGAGACCCCGAACGTGATGCCCAGCCTGCACATGCCGCTGCAGTCCGGTTCGGACCGGGTGCTGAAGGCGATGCGGCGCTCCTACCGCAGCGAGAAGTTCCTCGGCATCCTCGACCGGGTGCGCACGGCCATCCCGCACGCGGCGATCACCACCGACATCATCGTCGGCTTCCCCGGCGAGACGGACGCCGACTTCGAGGCGACCCTCGACGTGGTGCGCGCGTCCCGGTTCTCCGCGGCGTTCACGTTCCAGTACTCGATCCGCCCCGGCACCCCGGCGGCCACGATGCCCGACCAGGTGCCGCACGAGGTGGTGCAGGAGCGCTACGAGCGGCTGGTCGACCTGGTCGGGGAGACCGCGTGGGCGGAGAACCGCAGGCTGGTGGGGCAGACGGTCGAGGTGCTGTTCGCCGACGGCGAGGGACGCAAGGACGCCGCCACGCAGCGGATGTCGGGACGGGCCCGGGACAACCGGCTGGTGCATGTCCGCGTCCCCGAGGACCCCGAACTGCGGCCGCGGCCCGGCGACCTGGCCGAGGTCGCCATCACCTACGCTGCGCCACACCACCTGAATGCCGACGACGGCCTGCTCGGCCTGCGCCGCACCCGCGGCGGCGACGCCTGGGCGGTGCGGCAGGCAGGCCCGGGCCCTGCGCCCACCGCGCTGGGCCTGCCGAAACTGGCCCCGGCATGAGCCGAGGGGCCGGCTCGCAAGCCGACCCCTCGGGTTTCGTCGTGGTGCGGGAAGTTCGTCCCGCGTCCAGATCTGTGGACAGGATTACTTGGCGTCGCCACCCAGCTGGTCCTTGAGGAACGCCTGGGCCTGGTCCACCTGGTCCGCGTACTGGCCGCCGGTCTTCTCGTCGACGAAGTCACCCACCTTCTCGATGCCATCCTCGATCTCAGCTTCGTGGCCGGCCACGGCACCTTGGATCTGTCCGACGATGTCCATGCGACCTCCTTTCTGCCTCCGGCGCCAGGTCTTTCCCGGCTGCGGCCTCCATTGTCTGCCGCGCGGGCCCCGCTGCCAAGCGTCCCGGGTCGAGAGTTGAGACAATGCCGAACGTGCGAATCCCGGTGGTGGCGCTGAACGGGCCCACGGCAAGCGGAAAGACCGCGGCGGCTGTGGCGCTGGCCCATACGCTCGCCGCCGACGGGATCGGTGCGGAGGTGGTGAACGCCGACTCGATGCTGGTCTACCGCGGCATGGACATCGGTACCGCCAAGCCGACCCTCGCCGAGCGGGAGGGGGTGCCGCACCACCTGATCGACATCATGGACGTCACCCGGACCGCCAGCGTCGCGGACTTCCAGTCCCTGGCCCGGGCAGCGATCGCGGACTGCCGCGGCCGGGGCGTGGTGCCGCTGCTCACGGGCGGCTCGGCCCTCTACGTGCACGCGATCCTGGACGACTTCGCCTTCCCGGGCACCGACGCCGCCGTGCGAGCCCGGCTGGAGGCCGAACTGGCCGAGGTCGGGGCGCCGGAGCTGCACCGGCGCCTGGCCGCGGTGGCGCCGGAGACGGCTGCGGGCATCCTGCCGGGCAACGGCCGCCGGATCGTGCGGGCACTGGAGGTGATCGAGCTGACCGGCAGCTTCCGTTCCACCCTGCCCGGCTGGGAGTACGCGCTGGACGATGTGCTGCAGTTCGGGCTGGAGGTGCCCCGGGAGGTGCTCGACGCGCGGATCGAGGCCCGGGTGGACCGGATGTGGGCCGACGGTCTGGTGGCCGAGGTCGAACACCTGGTCGGCGAGGGCCTGCGCGAGGGCCGGACGGCGTCCCGGGCGCTCGGCTACCGGCAGGTGCTGGCCTACCTCGACGGCGAGATCGGCGAGGCGGACGCGAAGCAGGCCACGATCACCGGCACCCGGAGGTTCTCCCGCAAGCAGCTCGGCTGGTTCCGCCGCGACCCGCGGATCGTCTGGCTCCCGGCCGCCCCGGAGAGTGCGGCGTCGATGGCGTCCGCGGTCCGGGGTATCGTGGCGGCCCGAGGGGAGTGAGCATGCAGATCGAGTTCGCGAAGGGGCACGGCACCCGCAACGACTTCGTGCTGTTCGCCGACCCCGACAACCTGTACGTCCTCACTCCCGCCGACGTCCGGTTCCTGTGCGACCGGCGCGCCGGAATCGGTGCCGACGGCGTGTTGCGGGTCGTCCGCTCGGAGTTCGTGCCGGGTTTCGAGGCCGAGGGCGAGCGCTGGTTCATGGACTACCGCAACGCGGACGGGTCGATCGCGGAGATGTGCGGCAACGGGCTGCGCGTGTTCCTGCGCTACCTGGCCGAGGAGGGCCTGGTCAGCGACGCCGAGGTGACGGTGGCCACCCGCGCCGGGCTGCGTACCGGCACCTTCCTGCCCGACGGGCGGATCGCGGTCACGATGGGCCCGGTGACCCGGGGCGAGGACGTCACGCTGCGACTGGGCACCGACACCTGGCGCGCGAGGAGCGTCGACGTGGGCAACCCGCACGCGGTGGCGGTGCTGCCGAGCGTCCGGGCCCTGGGCGACCTGGACCTGACCCACGCGCCCACCTGGCACCCGGCCGAGGCCTTCCCGCGTGGGGTGAACGCCGAGTTCGTGGTGCACGAGGCTCCCGGACGGATCCGGCTGCGCGTGCACGAACGTGGCGTCGGCGAGACCCAGTCGTGCGGCACCGGCGTGGTCGCGGCGGCCGCGGCGATGGGCGACGCCGACCGCTACGTCGTGGACGTTCCCGGCGGCACCCTCGAGGTGGACCTGTCCGGCGAGGAGGCCGTCCTGATCGGCCCCGCCGTCGTCGTGGCCCGCGGCACCTGCACGCTGGGCGAGGGCTGATGACGTCCCCGTACACCGCGCCCGACCCGGCAGAACCCGACTTCGACGGCGACCAGCAGGACCTGGCCGACCGGCTGTCGCTGCGCCGCGTCGCGGGCATGTCCACGCAGCTCGCCGACATCACCGAGGTCGAGTACCGCGAGCTGCAGCTCGAGCGGGTCGTGCTGGTCAGCGTGTGGACGACCGGCAGCGAGGTGGACGCCGACAACGCGATGGCAGAGCTGAAGCTGCTGGCGGAGACCGCCGGCTCCCAGGTGCTGGAAGGACTCGTGCAGCGCCGCAGCACTCCCGACCCGGCCACGTTCGTGGGCCGGGGCAAGGTGGACGAGCTGCGCCAGGTGGTGATCGCGACCGGCGCCGACACGGTGATCTGCGACGGCGAGCTCGAGCCCGCGCAGTTGCGCAACCTCGAGGACCGGGTGGGGGTGAAGGTGATCGACCGCACCGCGCTGATCCTCGACATCTTCGCCCAGCACGCCCGGAGTTCGGAGGGCAAGGCCCAGGTGGAGCTGGCCCAGCTGCAGTACCTGCGGCAGCGGCTGCGCGGCTGGGGCGGCAACCTGTCCCGGCAGGCGGGCGGACGCGCCGCCGCGGGCGCGGGCATCGGGGGCCGCGGCCCGGGCGAGACCAAGATCGAGACCGATCGCCGCCGGATCAAGACCCGCATCTCGGTGCTGCGCCGCCGGCTCCGCGAGCTGGAGTCCGTCCGCGAGACGAAGCGTTCCCAGCGCACGCGCAACCAGGTACCCAGTGTGGCGATCGTCGGCTACACCAACGCCGGCAAGAGCTCGCTGCTGAACCGGCTCACCGGCGCCGGCGTGCTGGTCGAGGACGCGCTGTTCGCCACGCTCGACCCCACCACCCGTCGTTCGCAGACCGAGGACGGGCGGGTGTACACCCTCACCGACACGGTCGGGTTCATCCGGCACCTGCCGCACGACCTGGTCGAGGCCTTCCGGTCCACGCTCGAGGAGTCCACCTCGGCCGACCTGCTGCTGCACGTCGTCGACGGCTCCGATCCCGACCCGTTCGGCCAGATCGCGGCCGTGCGCACCGTGCTGGCCGATATCGGGGCGTCCGACGTGGCCGAGCAACTGGTGGTGAACAAGACCGACGCCGCCGATTCCGACACCCTGCTGGCGTTGCGGGGGCGCTACCCGGACGCGGTGTTCGTCTCGGCGCGGACCGGCTCCGGCATGGACGAACTGCGCGAGCGGGTCGAGCAGCGGCTGCCGCGGCCCGAGATCGAGGTGCGCGCGCTGGTGCCCTACGACCGGGGCGACCTGGTCAACAGGATCCACCAGAGCGGGGAGTTCGTCAGCTCCGAGCACACCGAGCACGGCACCCTCGTGGTGGCCCGGGTGAACGCCGACCTCGCCGGCGAACTGGCCCGCTACGCCACCGATGCCTGACGGCCTGTCCGACCGCATCCTGGCCGCGGCGGTTGCGGGCATCGGAGGCCAGCAGCGTCCGGGGCAGGGGGAGATGGCGGCCGAGGTGGCCCACACCTTCGCCACCGGCGAGCACCTGCTCGTCCAGGCCGGTACGGGCACCGGCAAGTCGCTGGGCTATCTCGCCCCGGCGCTGGCGAACCTGGTCGAGAACCCGGGCAGCCGGATCGTGATCGCCACCGCCACCCTCGCGCTGCAGGCACAGCTGGCCACCAAGGACATCCCGGCCGCCGTGGAGGCGTGCGAGGGGGTGTCCGGCGAGACCGTGAGCCACGCGATCCTGAAGGGCCGCACGAACTACGCCTGCCTGCTCCGCGTCCGTGACGGCCAGGGCGCCGAGCAGGACGCCCTGCTGCCCGAACCGGGCGAGGCGACCGGGGTCGGGGCAGAGGTCGTGGCGCTGCGCCGCTGGGCCGAGGACGAGGCCGGGGCGGGCCGGCTGGCCGACCGCGACGACGCCCCTGCGCACACGCCGGCCGCCTGGGCCCAGGTGTCGGTGCCGGTGCGGGAGTGCCTGGGTGCGCAGCGCTGCCCGTTCGGCGCCGAGTGCCTGGTGGAGAAGTCCCGGATGCGGGCGCGGGAGAGCCAGCTCGTCGTCACGAACCACGCGCTGCTGGCCGTGGACGCGCTGCACGGCGGCACGGCGCTGCCCGAGTTCGAGGCGCTGGTGATCGACGAGGCGCACGAGCTGGTCAGCCGGGTCACCGGAGCGGCGTCCGTGGAACTGAGCCCGGCGCAGGTGGAGCGGGTGGCGCGGCGCTGCCTGACCTGGCTCGGCGACGACGCCGGTGGGGACTTCCTCGACGCGGGCGACGCGCTCCAGCTGGGCCTGGACGCCGCGGAGGTGGGCCGGACGACCGATCCGGACGGCGAGGTGGTGGCGGCACTGCGCGTGGTCCGGGCGGCCGCGCGCGCCGCGATCACCGGGCTGGCCGGCGGCAAGGACGACGAGACCGACCGGCGGCAGGCCCAGGCCGCGGCGCAGGAGGTCCTCGACATCGCCGAGCGGATGGCGAAGCTGGACGAGCACGACGTGGTCTGGGTCTCGGAGTCGGAGCGGTTCGGCCGGCAGGTGAACTGCGCGCCGCTCTCGGTGGCGGGGCTGCTGCGCAACCAGGTGTTCGAGAACCATCCCGTGGTGCTCACCTCGGCCACGCTGAAGATCGGGGGCGACTTCCGCTCGGTGGCCGCGTCCATGGGCCTGGGTGCCGAGGGTGCCGACGACTGGCGCGGGGTGGACGTCGGCTCACCGTTCGACTACCGGGCGCAGGGCATCCTCTACGTCGCCCGCCAGTTGCCGCCGCCCAGCCGGGACGGGACCAGTCCCGAGGTGCTGGCCGAGATCGCCGAGTTGCTGTGGGCCGCGGACGGGCGCACGCTGGGCCTGTTCGCGTCCCAGCGGGCCGCCGAGGCCGCCGCGCGGTACTGCCGCGAGCACGTGCCCGAGCGGCTCGTGCTCTGCCAGGGGGACGCGCACCTGACCCGGCTGACGTCGGAGTTCCTGAACGACGAGGAGGCGTCGCTGTTCGGCACGCTCTCGCTGTGGCAGGGCATCGACGTGCCCGGCGACACGTGCCGGCTGGTGATCATCGACAAGATCCCGTTCCCGCGCCCGGACGACCCGCTGATGCAGGCCCGCCAGCAGGCCGTCGCCGAGGC
>JBDHZJ010000022.1:0-14533 GCA_039811825.1 Propionicimonas sp. | reverse complement strand
GCTCACGGTGGTGCTCGACGGCAAGGTCGACTGGCTGGAGCGCACCGGGACGGGCCTGCGGGTGATCGACTTCAAGAGCTCACGCTCTGCCCCCACGAAGGCCGCGGTGGCCGGCATGGAGCAGCTCGGCGTCTACCAGCTCGCCGTGGCGTCGGGGGGCTTCGAGGCGGTGGCGCCGGGCCGGGCCCGCGCGGACGGCGCGGCCGCGGTGTACCTGCGGCTTCCGGACAAGCCGGAGGACCTGCCCCGGGAGTTCGGCCAGGAGTCGCTGGCGAAGGTGCCGTACCTCGGCGCGGGCCCCGACGAGGAGCGGTACCCGAGCTGGGTGCACGAACGGGTGTCGACCGCGGCCCGGGTCGTCGCGGACGGATCCTTCCCGGCCACCCCGGGGGCGCACTGCCGGGTGTGCGCGTTCGCGTCCAGCTGCCCGGCGTCCGGACGTGGCGAGCAGGTGCTGCGATGAGGCTCACCGATCCCGCCCAGCTGGTCGACGCGCTCGGCATCCCGTTCTCGGAGCAGCAGCTTTCAGCCATCACCGCGCCGCTGGAGCCGGCCGTGATCATCGCCGGTGCCGGCTCGGGCAAGACCACCGTGATGGCCGCACGGGTGGTGTGGCTGGTCGGCTCGGGCCAGGTGCGTCCCGAGGAGGTGCTGGGCCTCACCTTCACCCGCAAGGCCGCCGGCGAGCTGGGGGCCCGGGTGCGCCACGCACTGCACGAGGCGGGCGTGCTGGACGAGGACGCCGGCGCGGGTGAGGAGCTGATCCTCACCTACGACGCCTTCGCCGGCCGGCTGGTCGCCGAGCACGGGCTGCGGCTCGGCATCGAGGGCGACGCCCGGATGATCACGGGGGCCGCCCGGTACCGGCTGGCCGCCCGCGTGGTGGCCGACACCCCGGGGCTGACCAAGCTGTCCCGGCTCCGCCCGGCGACGGTCACCCAGCGGCTGCTGGAACTGGCCGGCGAGCTGCGGTCGCACCTGGTCGAGCCGCTCGACCTGGCCGACCAGGCCGAGGGATTCGTCGCCGCGCTCGCGCAGGCGCCGCGCAACCCGCGTGGCCAGGCGTACGCGGGAGTGCAGACCGCGCAGGCCGCGCTGGAGGAGAGGCTCGAACTGGCCACGCTCGTGGTGCGCTACGAGGAGCTGAAGGCCCGGCTGGGCTACGTGGAGTTCGCCGACCAGATGGCGGCCGCCGCGCGACTGGCCACCGAGGTCGGTGCCGTGCCGGCGGCGCTGCGCCGCGAGTTCGCGGTGGTGCTGCTGGACGAGTACCAGGACACCTCCGCCGCCCAGGCCACGCTGCTGCGCGGCCTGTTCTCCGGGCCGGACGCCGCCCACGGCCGCGGGCACCCGGTGACCGCGGTCGGAGACCCGTGCCAGGCGATCTACGGCTGGCGCGGGGCGGCGGCGAGCAACATCCTCGACTTCGCCCGGCACTTCCCGACGGTCGCCGGGGAGCCGGCCACCAGCTACGCGCTCACCGTGAACCGGCGCAGCGGCCAGCAGGTGCTCGACGCCGCGAACCGGCTGGCCGAACCCGTGCGTGCCGAGCCGGCGCTGGCCGTGCACGGCCTCGACCTCGACCTCGTCGCGCCACCCGGCACCCCGCCGGGACGGGTGGAGGCGGCCGCGTTCGCCACCTGGCCCGACGAGGTGGAGGCGCTGGCCGACCGGATCGCGAACCTGCACGACACCGGTGCGGTGCCGGCCTGGTCGAGCATCGCGGTGCTGGCCCGGCGGAACAGCCAGGTGGCCGACGTGTACGCCGAGCTGGCCGCCCGGGACGTCCCGGCGGAGATCGTCGGACTGGGCGGGCTGCTCGACCTGCCCGCGATCGCCGATGTGGTGGCCACGCTGACCCTGCTCGACGACGCGACCGCCAACCCGTCGGTGCTGCGGCTGCTCACCTCGCCCCGCTGGGCGATCGGCATCCCCGACCTCGCCCTGCTCGGCCGCCGCGCCCGCGACCTGGCGGACGCGAAGGGGCCGCGCCGCGAGCAGGGTACGGCGGCACCCAGGGACGCGGCTGCCGCGGCGGAGCTGGTCGGCACGGACCCGGCCGCGGTGCCGAGCCTGCTGGAGGCGCTGGCGGATCCCGGTCCGCTGCCCTACCACGGGGACGCGCGGGCACGGTTCGCCGGGTTCACCGCCGAGCTGTCCAGGCTGCGTCGCCACGCCGGGGACGCCGTCACCGAGCTGGTGCAGCGGGTGATCGCGGTGCTCGGGCTGGCCGTCGAACTGGAGGTCGGCGACCCGGGCGGCAGCGCGCCGCTGGCCACGTTCGTCCAGGCGGTCGCCGACTACACCGACATCGACGCCGACGCCTCCCTGGCCGGGCTGCTGGCCTACCTGGAGGCGGAGCGCGAGTACGGCACCGGGCTGGAGCAGGCGGTCGTCTCGGCGTCCGACTCGGTGAAGATCCTCACCGTGCACAAGGCGAAGGGCCTGGAGTGGGACGTGGTCCTCGTGCCCGGGCTGGCCACGGACGTGTTCCCGACCGACCGGGTCACCGGCAACTGGCTGCGCAACGCGGCGACCCTGCCGTACCCGCTGCGCGGCGACGCCGCTTCGCTGCCGCAACTGGAACACGTCGACCACGCGTCGATGACGGCCTTCGGCACGGCGCTCACCGACCAGCAGCGCCGCGGCGAGGACCGGCTCGCCTACGTCGCGGTGACCCGGGCGCGGCAGCTGTTGCTGGCCAGCACCCACACCTGGGCGCCGGGCCTGGTCAGGCCACGCCAGGCCTCGGACTACTTCACGGTGCTCGCCGAGCACGCGCAGGTCGTGCGGCTCGCCGACGACGTGCCGGCGGAGAACCCGCTGCTCGGCCTCGATGCGATCGCCGCCTGGCCCGCGGTGGGGGGCACCGAGGCGTGGGCGATGCGCCGGCAGGCGGCCGACGGCGTGGCGGGGGAGCGGCGCCGGCACGCCGCCGGCGAGGAGTACCGCGCCGCGTCCGGGCTGAGCCTCGACCAGGCCGAGTTCGTCCAGCGGTGGCGGCGCCGGGCCGACGCGCTGGTCACGGCGGAGCAGGTCGCCGCCCGGGAGCGCACCGCCGCCCGCCTTCCGGACTACCTCTCGGTGACCGGGCTGGGCCGGCTCGCCCGCGACCCGGACGGCTACGCCGCAGACCTGCGCCGGCCGATGCCGCGGCTGGTCACCGAGGCGCAGCGGTGGGGGATCGGCTTTCACCAGTGGCTGGAGCACCGGTTCCGGGAGCAGTCGCCGCTGCTGGACGACGAGCCGGCCGCCGAACTGGCCGGTGCCGAGTTCGAGCGGCTGCAGGCGGGGTTCGACGCCAGCCCCTATGCCGGCGCGGTACCGCTCGCGGTGGAGGCGCCGTTCACGCTGGTGCTGGGCGGGCGACTGGTCCGCGGCCGGATCGACGCGGTGTTCGAGGGCCCGGACGGCCGGCCGCAGGTGGTGGACTGGAAGACCGGGGACGCCCGCCGCTCCGACCCGCTGCAACTGGCCTGCTACCGGCTGGCGTGGGCGGAGCTGAACGGCATCCCGGCCGACGAGGTGGACGCGGTGTTCTACGACCTGCACTCAGCCGAGCTGGTGCGCCCCGACCGGCTGCCCGACCGGTCAGGCCTCGAAGCGGTAATGGAACGCCTGCCCGGCTCGGTTAGCCTGACCTCGTGAGCGACTGGTTGGCGGGCAGCGCACTGGACCGGGTGGAGGAGCGCAGGGCGGACCCGGACTGGGTCCGGACGAGCTGGGCCGACCCGGCCGCGGTGCTGCTGCCCGTGGGTGAGGTCGCGGTGGCCGTCACGCCGGACGGCTCCCTCGCCACCGGGCCGACCGACGGCGACTACGACCCGGAGCGCCACTACCTGCTCGGGATGGTCGAGGGCCGGCCGTGGTTCGCCACCTGGGCCGACGGTGAACAGCTGGCGCCGCTGCGCTCGATCATGGACGGGCTGCCCGCCCCCGAACTGCAGGCGGCGTTCACCGGCTCGGGACTGGCGCGCTGGCACGCGAACGCCGGCTTCTGCAGCACGTGTGGTGCCGCCACGCGCGCCGTCCGCGGCGGACAGGCCCGCGCGTGCACCGGGTGCGGGCGTGAGCTCTACCCGCGTACCGACCCGGCCGTGATCGTGGCCATCGTGGATCCGGCCGGCCGGCTGCTGCTCGGCCGCCAGCCGAGCTGGGCGCCGGGCCGGGTGTCGGTGTTCGCGGGCTTCGTGGAGATGGGGGAGTCGCTGGAGCAGGCGGTGCACCGGGAGATGGCGGAGGAGGTCGCGCTCGAACTGGCTGACATCACCTACCTCGGCTCCCAGCCGTGGCCGTTCCCGCGCTCGCTGATGGTCGGCTTCCGGGCCCGCGCCGCGCAGACCGGGTTCACCGCGGCCGAGGGCGAGATCGAGGACGCCCGCTGGTTCACCGTCGCCCAGCTCAGGGAGGCGACCACGTCCGGCGAGATCACGCTGCCGCCGCACACCTCGATCGCGCGCCGCATGATCGAGGCCTGGCTGGCCGGCACCCTCGGATAGGGGCCGCACAGGCGCAGCGTCGACCGCTCACAGGGCTGTCCCAACTTGGGTGCCTAGCGTCGGGACCACCGACTTCCGAGGCATCCAGGAGGGCTCCCGGTGATCATCTCCCACCAGCACCGCTTCATCTTCATCCACGTCCCGAGGACCGGCGGGGAGGCTGTGACCGCCGCCCTGGCGCCCGAGCTCGACCCGCACGATCGCGTGTTGAGGAGCGGGGTGGAGCCGAAGCCGGGCGCGGGCGACCCGGGTCCGGACGGCCTGGGCCCGCACTCGACGGCGCGAGCAGTGGCGGCGAGCCTGCCGCTGGAGACCTGGCAGGGCTACCTGGTGTTCGCCCTGGTCCGGCACCCGGTCGATCGCATGGTGTCGTGGTACCGACAGCTCGGCGAGGTCGCCGAGAACCGGACGCGCTGGAACCCCGGGCACGCCCGCTACTACCTGACGAACCGGGGCAGGCGGGTCGATCCGCTGCGGTGGGGGAGCATGCGGGCGTTCCGCGAGACCGACTCGTTCTCCACGTTCCTTCGCCATCCTTCACTGCAGGACGCGGGGGAGTTCCGCAGCCAGGCCGACCACCTCACCGACGGCGACGGGGCACTGCTGGTGGACGAGGTGGGGCATACCGAGACCCTGGCACAGGACCTGCGCGCGCTGGCGTCCCGGATCGGCATCGAGCCATGGCCACCGCCGCGGGCGAACGTGTCCACCTGGCAGCCGGCGAGCGGGCCGGTCGAAGTCACCGACGCCGACCGCGACCTGCTGCTCGACCGCTTCGCCGACGACCTGCGGCTGTTCGGCTACGGGCCCTACGCGATGAGTTCCGGTGGGGAGATCGCCGCGCGTCGTTCTGCCCGGTGAGGCGCAGGCGCGCCAATCCCGGCCGCTCAGAGTCGTTCCCGCAGGCCGGACGCCCGCCGTGCCCGCTGCCGCACCGCCAGCCCCAACGCCTCCGGTGACCCGATCAGTGTCACCTCCTGCTTCGCCCGCGTGATCGCGGTGTAGAGCAACTCCTGGGTGAGCAGCGGCGAGTCCGGCGTGGGCAGCACCACGGTGACCCGGTCGAACTGGCTGCCCTGCGCCTTGTGCACGGTCATCGCGTGGATGGTCTGCACGCCCTCCAGCAGGAACGGGGAGACCTGGTGCACCCGGTCACCCCGCGCGAAGCAGGCCTGCAGGACGCCGCCGAGGTTCACCACCACGCCGGTGTCGCCGTTGTAGACGCCCAGGTCGGGGGAGTTCTGCGTGACCAGCACCGGCCTTCCCGGGTACCAGGCGGGGGTCGGGTCGAAGTCGTCCATGGCGGCCACGAGCCACTCCTCGACCTGCCGCGACCACAGTGCGA
The DNA here is from genome assembly GCA_039811825.1 of Propionicimonas sp. Taxonomy (GTDB): domain Bacteria; phylum Actinomycetota; class Actinomycetes; order Propionibacteriales; family Propionibacteriaceae; genus Propionicimonas. Next base: position 8,689 of record JBDHZJ010000022.1, on the reverse strand, counting down.
CCCCGAACGGCCCCCGGCGGTGCGCGCAGAGCAGCCGGTGCTCGTCCAGCGCGGTGAGCGCAGCGGCGACCCGCCCCTCCCGTGCCGCCGCGACCAGTTCGCGTCCGGTGCGGACCACACGCTCGGCCAGGTCGGTCTGGGCGGCCGTGGGCGCGAACCGGACGCCGGCCGTGCCGCCCTGGGCGAGGTCGAGCGCGGCGTCCGCGTCCCCGGCGAGCACGGCCTCCGCCAGCCGGGTGATGCCCGGCACCGAGCGGTAGTTGTGCCGCAGCCGCACCACCGGCCCGGACGCCGGCAGGTCGAGCGCGGCGAGGGTCCGGGCCAGCGGTGCGCTCGCTGGAGCCGGCGCGGCCACGATGTCGGCCAGCACGGCGCCGGCCTCCACGGGAGCGAGCTGGTCGGGGTCGCCGACGAGCACCAGCCGGGCCTGCGGGCGCAGCGCGTCCAGCAGGCGGGCCATCAGCGTCACGTTCACCATCGACGCCTCGTCGACCACCACGACGTCATGCGGCAGCGGGTTGGCCGCGTGGTGCGCGAACCGCGACCGCGACTCCGGCACCCACCCCAGCAGGCGGTGGATCGTGCTCGCCTCCAGCCCGCCGAGGACTTCGGCGAGGTCGGCCGGCAGCGGCGAGCGGGGGTCGGACAGGGCCTCGGACAGCGCCTCCTGCATGCGCACCGCGGCCTTGCCGGTGGGCGCGGCAAGCGCGACCAGCGGTGGCCTCGGCAACGTCCGGTGCAGCACGCCGAGCAGCCGGGCCAGCGTGTGCGTCTTCCCCGTCCCGGGACCGCCCGCGAGTACCGTCACCCCGGCCAGTGCGGGCACGACCGCGGCGACGGCCTGGTCGATGTCGTCGCCGGTGAGCAGTTCGGCCCGGGCGGCCCGCAACGCCTCGGCCGGCACCGGATCGGGCAGCCGGTCGCGGCGGGCGTTGAGCTGGGTGGCGACGATCGACTCCTCCTGCCAGTACCGCTCCAGGTAGAGCAGGTCACCGACCAGCCGGAGCGGACGTTCGCCGCCTCCCGCCGCACCGACGCTGACCAGCGGGCTCGCCCCGATCGCCGCGCGCCACCCGGCCGGATCGGGCCACAGCTCGTCCGGGACGCCGACGATCTCCTCATCGGCCTCGAGCCGGTCCCGCCCGACCGCGGACAGCTCCAGGCAGGTCGAGCCCGCCCGCAACGCCCGGACGGCGAGCGCGAGCGCCAGTTGCACCCGCTGGTCGGGCTCGGAGTACAGGAACGACACCTTCTGGGCCACGTGCACGTCGGCCCACGACAGCGCACCGGTGGCGTGCACGTCGGCCAGCAGGCCCGGTTGCAGGCTCGTCGCGAGATCGGTCATGCCGCCCCCCGATCCGCGAGCAGTTCGGACAGCTCGGCCACCAGCCCGGCGGGCGGGAACCAGTCGAACACGCCGGTGGTGGTGCCGTCAGCGCCGGGCCGGGCGTCGCGTCCGCCCATGCCCCGCACGAACAGGTAGCCGACGCCGCCGAGGTGGCGCTGCGGGTCGTAGCCGGCGAGCCGGGCGGCGAGGAACCGGTGCAGCGCCACGCAGTACAGGATCGCCTGCAGCGGGTAGTGGGTGCGGGTCATCTCCGCCACCATCGCGGCCCGGTCGTAGTGGCCGAGGGTGAGTTGGGCCGGGCCGAGCCGGTTGGTCTTGTAGTCGACGACGACGAACCGCGGCCCGTCCGGGCCGGGCACCCGCAGCACCGAGTCGATGCTGCCGGTCAGGAAGCCGCGCAGCACCTGCCCGCCGAGCAGCGGGTGCGCGAGGTCGGTCGGGTAGCCGGCCAGCGGGTCGTCCGCCGGCAGCCACCGCGCCAGCAGCGCGGCGACGTCGCCCAGGGTGGTGCGGGACGCGGCGTGGCCGAGCGCGAACTCGAAGGTGAGCTCGCTGAGCCGGTCCGCGACGGGAATCGCGGTCAGCGGCAGCCCTCCGGTGAGCGGGCCCAGCGGGGTGAGCAGGCCGGGGAGCATGGCGTTCGCGAGCGCGTCCGGGGTGACCCCGGCGACCGGCCAGCGCAGCGACGCGGCGGTGGTCTCGGCGAGCAGTCGCTCCGCCAGCGCGGGTTCGTCGGAACTCGTCGGGGCGTACCAGTCGAGGTTCTCCAGCACGTGGTGCACGAGGCTGCCGAAGGCGGTGCCGCCGGGCAGGTCCGCCATCGGGGACGGGGTGGCGTCCGGGCCCTCTGCGGTGGCGGCGACGGCGACACCGTCGCCACCGGGCTCGTCGTCCACCACGCCCTCGGCACTGAGCCCGACCGGTGGGCGTGCGTGCACGGCCTCGGTCAGCCCCGAGTACGAGGTGCGCCGCCAGACGGCGTCGATGCCGCGGGTGAACGGTTCGACCCGCAGCTCGGGAGCGGCCGCGACCGGGCGCGGCAGCCGGCCGGGCGGCACCGGGCGGCAGTCCTCCACGCGGATGCCGGCCGCCGGCAGCCAGTCGAGGTCGCGGGGATGGCCGTCGCCGGGCGGCTCGTCGAGCGGGTAGGCCGGCTCGGGGGGTTCGAGGTGGTCGCGGCGGCGGAACAGCAGGCGGTGCAGCGGGGAGGCGGCGGTGGTGGCGAGCGTGCGCCCCCACCAGAGGGTCAGCTGCGACTGGGCCCGGGTGGCGGCGACGTACAGCCCGCGCAGCCGGTCCTCGGCCTCCTCACGGGCGTTCGCGTCCCAGCGCGCCTCGCGTCCGGGCGCGGAGCTGCCACCGAGGTCGAGCACGCGGGTGCCGCGGTCGTGGAAGGCCAGCGCGCGGTCGGAGTCGTCGTCGGGCACCCACAGGTCGGCCGCCTCCGGCAGCAGCACCACCGGGAACTGCAGGCCCTTCGCCTTGTGCACGGTCATGATCTGGACGGCGTCGGAGTCGGTCTCGAGCCGACGGACCCGGTCGGACGTGGCGGCGGACCGGGCGATCTCCTCGGCCAGCCACGCCACCAGTGCCTGGCCGCGCACCCCCTCGCTGTACTGGCCGTGCAGGATCTCGGCCAGGTGCCGGTAGTCGGTCAGGTCGCGTGCGCCCCGCGGGCGGCGCAGCACCCGCTGGGCGAGCCCGCCGGCGTCCGCCCCGCCCTCGGCCTGCACCGCCGCGAACAGGGCGGCGATGCCGTGGGCGGACAGCACCCGCGACCAGCCCTGCAGGAGCCCGGCCCAGCGGGTCAGCTGCTCGTCGGACGCGGTGGCCAGCCCGGTCAGGTCGGCGCCGACGAAGTCGGTCAGGATCGCGGCCCTGACCGCCGCCCGCCGCGGCTGGTCGAGGGCCTGCAGCAGCGCGAGCCAGTCCCTGGCCGCCGGGGTGGCGAAGATCGAGTCGGCCCCGGAGAACGCCACCGGGACGCCGGCGCCGGTCAGGGCGTCCGTGATCGCCCGGCCGCGCCGGTTCGTGCTGACCAGGACGGCGATGTCGTTCGCCCGCAGCGGGCGGGGCCCGTCGGTGTCGTCCACCCCGGCGCCGCACGTGAGCAGCCCGACCACCTCCGCGACCAGGTCGGCGACGATCTTGCTGCGCGCGTCCCCGGCGCGGACCGGCTGCTCGGGGGCGAGGCAGCGCAGCCGGACGGGGGCTGCCCAGCCGGATCCCTCCGGCACCCGCAGCCGGGAGCCGGCGTGGCTCGCCGTGACGGGCGGCACCTCGATGCGCTCACCCAGCGTCGCGTTGTGGAACAGCGCGTTCACCGCCTGCACCACCGGGGCGTCGGAGCGGTGGTTGCGGTCGAGGGAGTATTTCTGGTCGGCCACCGCGACCGCCCCGGTGTAGGCGACCACGTCGGCGCCCCGGAAGGCGTAGATCGACTGCTTCGGGTCGCCGATCAGTACCAGCGGCACGTGCGTGTGGAACGCGGTCTGCAGGATCTCCCACTGCACGGGGTCGGTGTCCTGGAACTCGTCGACGAGCACCACCTGGCAGCGCCGGCGCAGCCGCTCCAGGCCGGCCTGCCCGTCCGGGCCGCGCAGCGAGTCGCGCAGCCGGGTCAGCTGGTCGTCGAAGGAGTACACGCCCAGGCGCCGCGTGCGGCGGTCGAGTTCGGTGCGCGCGGCGGCGGCGAACTCGAGCCGTTCGGCCCGCCGGCCGAGCAGGCCCCGCGGCACCAGGGGAGCCTCCGCGAGCCCGGCGGCCTCCCTGGCCAGCGCATGCGCCTGGTCGAGATCGAAGGGCGGCTCCGTGTCGGCCTTCGCGTAGCGGGACAGGTAGAGGTCGTCGACCACCTGGTCGAGCAGGGGAGTGAGGTCCTCGACCAGCGACGCCTGCGGATCCTGCTCGGCGAGGACGCCGAGTTCGTCCAGCATCGCCTGGCAGAACTGGTGGATGGTCATGATGCTGGCCGCGTCGAGCCCTGAGATGGCCCGGTTGAGTCGTGCGATGCGCAGCTGCACCTCCTCGGCGGAGGCGTCGAGCAGCAGCGCGTCCGTGGCATCGGGGGTGTGCTCCAGTGTTCCGGCCAGGTGGCTGTTCAGGACGTCCGCGGTGCTGCGCAGCCGGTTCCGGACGCGGGACCGCAGTTCCGCCGACGCGATCCGGCTGAAGCTGATCACGGTGAGCCGGTCGGCCGGCACGACGCCCTCGGCGAGGTAGCGGGCGGCGAGGGCGGCGATCGCGTAGGTCTTCCCGGTGCCCGCGCTGGCCTCCAGCACGGCGGTGCCCCGGGGCAGCGGGCCGGCCGGGTCGAAGGAGATCACGGCGCCACCTCCGCACCCATCACGGGGCCCCAGATGCTGCTCGCCAGCGCGCCCACCAGCGTGCGCTCGGACGGCTCCGCGCCCGGTACCGCCACCTCGCCCGCGGACAGTTCGAGCAGGTCGGGGTAGGCGAAGAACGCCTCCCAGGCGGCATCGGAGTCGAACTCCCAGCAGCGCGCGAAGTTCTTGCCGCTGACCAGCCGGTCCTCAGGGTCGCGCCGGCTCACCCGGTACTCCGCCCAGGCGAAACCCAGCCGCGGCAGCGCGGGCAGCGGGCGGGACAGCCCGAGCGCGTAGAGCTGCAGGTAGCGGCCCAGCAGTGCGGCCGCCGCGGCCCGGGGCGGTGCCTCGTAGACCACGAGCCGGCCCTTGCCCACCACGCGGGCCCGCCACGGGCCGTCCTCGGCCGCGGCGAGGGCGAGCAGGCGCAGCCAGGCACCCAGCCGGTGCCGCGGCTGCAGGCTGGAGAACTCCACCTGGAGCAGTTCACGGGCGTGGGTGGTGACCCGTCCGACCAGCGGCACGGTGCCGTGGCCGGGCACGTCGATGTCGAGGGCCAGGTCGTGCAGGTCGGGGTCCGCGAGCCCGGCGGGGATCTCCCGCACGGATCGCCGGGCCTCGTTCACCACCCGGTCGATCAGGGCCTGGCCGAGCGCGAACGGTGGGACCTCGCCGCGCAGCCACTCCGCCCGGACGACGGCCTGCGGGTCGTGCCCGGCGCGCAGCCGCTGCAGCACCCGGTTGCCGATCTGCCAGCGGGCGAGGCCGTCGGGCTCGATCGGGATCGCGTCGCCCGGCTCGGGGTTGTCGGTGAAGCTCACGCCGGCCCGCACCCTGAGCAGCGCCCGGGCCGGGTGCCCGAAGAAGCCGGCCAGGTCGTCGAGGGCCACGCCGCGGGCGAGCTCGGGCTCGTCCAGCGGCTCGAGCTCGTAGCGTCCGCGGGGCTGCACGGGGTCGGCGAGCAGCGCCTGCGCCGCGCGGAACGCCACCCGGTCGGCGCTGCGCAGGTCGGTGCGCGCGGCATCGAAGTAGCCCGGGTCGAACGGCTGCAGTGGGTGCTGGACGGTGACCGCGCTCGCCGCCGCGGCGCCGTCGGCGGTCTCCGCGGTGAGGTCGAGTGCCTCCAGCAGTTCGGTGATCGGTGCGGCGAGCGGGACGCCCTCGTTGGTCGCCTCGCTGCGTCCCTGCGCGACCACGACGAGCTGGTCGCCGGCCGCGTGGACGGCGTCGAGCAGGACCTGGCGGTCCGCCATAGCCGCGGACGGATCGCCGAGCAGCGGGTCGAGCCCGAGCAGGTCGTCGCCGTGGCGCCGCGCGGGCCGGGGGTAGCAGCTCGCGTCCCAGCCCAGCAGCACGAGGACGCGGTGCGGGACGTGTCGCAACGAGCGCAACCCGCACACCACCAGGGCGCCGTTGCCGAAACCGCCGCGGGCCGGCGAGCCGGTGAACTCGTGCTCCAGCGCGCGCAGCGCGGCGTGCCTGGTGAGCAGCGTGCCGGCGGTGCCCCCACGTTCGGCGAGCCGGGCCAGCCCGGCCCAGACGTCGGCGAGCTGCCAGTCCTGGCCGGACGGGAGCTCGACCAGTTCCTCGAGCCCGGCGCGGCAGCGGGCCGCCCAGTCGGCCAGCGTGGCCGGCTTGGCGAAGTCGGCGATCAGCCGGGACAGCCGGCCCACCAGCTCGGTGAGCCCGCCGACCAGGTCCACGTCGGAGGACTCCACGTCGTCCAGCGGCAGCACGGTGCCGGCGCTGACCAGGTCGGTCTCGGCCAGCGTGACGCCCAGCAGCATGCGCTGCAGGCCGGCCACCCAGGTGTTCTGCGGGAACCCGCCCAGGCCGAACGACTCCCGGTGCGCGGCCGACAGCCCCCAGCGGATGCCGGCGCGATCGACGAGGTCGACCAGCCGCTCCCGGGAGTCGGTGCCGAAGCCGAACCGCTGGGCGATCGCCGGGTGGGCGCACAGTTCGAGCAGGGTGGACGCCTCCGCGCGGCCGTCGGGCAGCCGGAGCAGGTCGAGCAACAGGCCCGCCATCGGGTTCACCTGCGCCACCGACCGGTCGGCCACCAGCACCCGGAAGCGCTGCGCCGGGTGGTTCGGGGTGCCCGCCGGTGCGGTGAACGCTGCGGTGAGCAGGGGCGCGAACCCGTCCACGTCGGGGGTGAGCACGGCGATGTCGCGCGGCTCGAGCGTGGGGTCGTCGGCCAGCACCGTGGTGAGCACCTCGCGCAGCACCTCGACCTGCCGGTCGGGGCCGTGGGAGAGGTGCACCTGCACCGAGTGGTCGTGGGCCGCGAGCACGCGGCGGGCGGGTCGCTGCACGTCTGCGGCCAGGTCGGCCTGCAGCCAACCCAGCAGGGTGTTGGTCCCGCTCCCGCTCCCCGGGGAAGGCTCGGTGGTGGTGGGGGTGCTTCCGCCCTCGCTCCCTGCTGCGGGGTCGGTGTCGTGGCTCGCCACCAGCAGCGCGGCCTCGTCCGCGACCGCGCCGAGGGCCAGGTTCAGCGGGTGGCCGGCCGGGCGGCGGAACTCGGACCTGCGCAGGCCGGCCGTGCCGGGCACGGGCCTGCGCGAGGGTGCGGGTGCCAGCAGCAGCACGTCGAGCCGGTGGTGGGTGCCGAGGGCGGCCAGCAGTTCGAGGGTGGCCGGATCGAGGCGACGCGGCGCGAGCACGGCGACGCGCTGCGGCACCCCTTCGACGGGGGCGTCGCGGAGCCGTCCGAGCAGGGCGGCCCTGCGCTCGAGCGGGCTCGCGCCGAGTTCGGCGACCAGCCGCCGGTACAGGTGTGCCTGCCACGCGTTCTCGGCGAGCGGAGCGCCGTCCGGGGTGGTGTCGGAGCCGTCGGCCCAGGCCGCGAGCATCTCCGGGCGGTGCCGGGCGTACCCGGCGAGTTGGCCGGCGATCCGTCGGCCGGCGCTGAAGGTCTCCCTGGACGCGCCGAGGTGGCGGCGCAGCACCTCCAGTTCGGGATCGTCCGACGTCGTCGTCACCTGCTGCACCAGCCAGACCAGCCGCTCGGGACGCCACGGGTCGTCGCGTCCGTCGAGGCGCCACTCCAGGGCCTCGAGCGTGGCGAACTCGACCCCGGCGCACACCCCGGCCGGGTCGTCGGCGGTGGCCAGTTGCTGGGAGAGCCAACGCTGGAAGCCGGTGCCGGGCACCACCGCGAGGTCGAACGCGAACGGGTCCGGGTGCGGCCCCGACCACAGTGCGACGAGCTGTTCGACGAGCTCTGCGGCGGTGCGCGCGTGGTGGAACTGCATGGTGCAACACACCCTAGGGGTGGCCACCGACAGTTGTGTCACATCGACTCCGTAAGGTGGTCTCCCGTGATCGCCGAAACCTCCGACCTGCTGGCCGGGCTCGACCCGGAGCAGCAGCAGGTGGCGACCAGCTTCGGCGCCCCCGTCGTGGTGATCGCCGGCGCCGGCACCGGCAAGACCCGCGCGCTCACCCACCGGATCGCATACGGCGTCGCCACCGGCACCTACACGGCGAACGCGGTGCTGGCGGTCACCTTCACCACCCGGGCCGCCGGTGAGTTGCGGTCGCGCCTGCGCGGGCTCGGCGTCCCGGCGGTGCAGGCACGCACCTTCCACTCCGCGGCACTGCGCCAGGCCCAGTACTTCTGGCCGCGCGCGTACGGCTCGCAGCTGCCCGCGGTGAGCGACGAGCGCATGGGCATGGTGGCGGAGGCCGCCCGCCGGCTGCGGCTCAGCCCCGATTCGAGCACGCTGCGCGACCTGCTCACCGAGGTGTCGTGGGCGAAGGTGACCAACGTGACACCCGCTGACTACGCCGAACTCGCCGAGCCGGCCGGACGCGAGGTGTCCGGCCTCGACGCCGCCCAGGTGGGCCGGGTGCTCGGCCGCTACGAGCAGGTGAAGTCCGACCGCGGCGTGATCGACTTCGACGACATCCTGCTGTGCGCGGTGGCGCTGCTCGGCGAGCACGCCGACATCGCCGAGGAGGTGCGGGCCACCTATCGCCACCTGGTCGTCGACGAGTACCAGGACGTGAA
>JBDHZJ010000021.1:0-14972 GCA_039811825.1 Propionicimonas sp. | reverse complement strand
TCGAACGCCGCCGCCCGCGACTCCAGCCCGGCGAGCTTGCGCGCGGCCACCACGAACGCCGCCTCGGTGGGGTCGCCGTGCACCTCCACCTCGGCGTCGGTCTCGGTGACGTCGGCGTTGTTGGCCAGCGCCCCGCCCAGCAGCACCAGTTCCAGTTCGGCGGTGAGGTCGGGGTCGGCCAGGCTCCCGGACACGGCCACCGGCTCCCCGTCCGCCCGGTACCCGGTGCCGGTGAGCCGCACCTCGCCGGACGCGGTGAGCACCCGCTGCACGGTCATCTCGTTGCGGGTCAGCGTGCCGGTCTTGTCCGAGGCGACCACGGTGGCGCAGCCGAGGGTCTCCACCGAGTGCAGGTGCTTGACGACCGCGCCGCGTCCGGCCATCCGCTGGACGCCGATCGCCAGCACCACCGAAAGGATCGCCGGCAGGCCCTCCGGCACGGCCGCGACAGCGAGCGAGACGCCCAGCAGCAGCACCGTGACCGCGTCACCGAGGGTGTGGACGCCGTTGGCGGCCGCGGTCACCACCATCACCAGCACGGCGATCGCGACCACGGTGGTGCCGAGCAGCTTCGACACCTTCGCCAGGTCGCGCTGCAGCGGGCTGGGTTCGTCCTTGGTCGCCTCGAGCAGTTCGGCGATGTTGCCGACCTCGGTGTCCATGCCGGTGGCGGTGACCAGCGCGCGTCCGCTGCCCTGGACCACGGCGGTGCCGCGGTGCACCATGTCGAACCGGTCCCCGATCCCTGCGGCGGCGGCCAGCGGCGCCGGGTCCTTCGCGACGGCCTCGCTCTCGCCGGTGAGCGCCGCCTCCAGCACGCGCAGCCCGCTGCTGGTGACCAGCCGGGCGTCCGCGCCGACGGCGTCGCCCTCGGCGAGCACGAGCAGGTCGCCGGGCACGAGGTCTGCGGCGGGCACCTGCTGCAGGCGCCCGTCCCGGACGACGGTGGCGGACGCGGCGGTCAGCCGGCTCAGCGCGGCGACGGCGTCCTTGGCGCGCTGTTCCTGGACCAGGCCGATCACGGCGTTGGCGACCAGGATCGCGAGGATCACCAGCACGTCCACCGGGGCCCCGTGCGCACCCTCGGCCACCCACGCGACCGCGGAGATCACCACGGCGACCAGCAGCAGGTAGACCAGCGGGTCGGCGAACTGGTGCAGGAGGCGACGCCACAGCGGCGTCTCCGGGGCGGCGCGCAGCGTGTTGGGACCGTGCCGGTCGAGGCGCTGCGCCGCGTCCGCCGCGGTCAGGCCCGCGGCGGGGTCGGTGCCGAGGCGTTCGGCGACGGCGTCCACGCCGAGCACGGACGCGTCCCAGCCCCGCACCTCCAGCGCCCGCGACGTCGTCGTCATCGTTCCTCACCTCGGTACTCCCAGTCTGCCACCCGGGGGTTGCGCGCAATTGCGTACGACCCGGAGCCGAATCCGCCGCCGGGGACCGTCCTACCCATTGACCCCGCTGCCGTGCTCTGCCAGCGTGGAGAGGTCCAGAGCGGTCAAACCACGTGCCGACTCCGGCGTCCACTCCGAGAGGAGAAGACGATGGCACGTGGCCCTGCGCCCGCATCCAGCGTCACCACCACCCCGAACACACGTGAACAGCGCACCGAGGAACTCCTCGAGCGCCTGGACAGCTGCCCCGCCGACGAGCGGGAAGCCGTCATCGCCGAAGTGGTCGAGTTGAACCTCGGCCTCTGCGACGCCCTCGCCAACCGGTACGCGAACCGGGGCGCCGAGCGCGACGACCTTGTCCAGGTGGCCCGGATGGCCCTCTTCCTGGCGGTCGGCCGCTTCCGTCCCGGTGAGGGACGCCGGTTCGTGTCGTTCGCCGTACCGACCATCACCGGCGAACTCAAGCGGCACTTCCGGGACCAGTGCTGGGTGGTCCGTCCGCCCCGCCGGATCCAGGAGCTCCGGGCCCGGATCGGCCGGCAGGGACCCGAACTCGAGCAGCAGCTCGGGCGGAGGGCCACCACCGGGGAGCTCGGCACCGAACTCGGGGTCGACGAGCAGCTCGTCCGTTCGGCGACCATCGCGGACGGCAGCTTCCGTCCGTGGTCACTGGACGCCCCGGTCGACGCCGACGGAGACACCGCCCTCGGCCAGAGCCTCGCCGGAGCCGCCGACACCGAGGAGGTCGTCGACCGGATCGCCCTGCAGCGGGCACTGGCGGGACTGAGCCGCCGCGAGCAGCTGATCCTCACCTGGCGGTTCGCCGACAACCTCACCCAGGCCGAGATCGGACGTCGCCTCGGCGTCTCGCAGATGCAGGTGTCCCGGCTGCTGCGTCGCAGCCTCGCCCGCGCCCGCGACGCGCTCGTCGAGGAAGAGCCGCTGGCCGGCTGAGACGTCCCGGGGGTGGATCCCCCGCGCCGCAACCCCCTCCTGCTGGCGCCGGATCCATCCCCGGGCATCCTTGACCAACGGGGACGGTTCCCAGTCTTCCCGGCGTCCGGCGATTCCCCTGGTCAGGGGCGGAACCGGTAGGGAACCGTCCCCGCGAACCGGAAAGGGGACAGACCTTGCGAACCGGAAAGGAACCGTCCCCGCGAACCGAAGGGGACGGACCCTGCGAACCGAATAGGAACCGTCCCCGATAGGCCCGGGCTGTCGCGATCAGGCGTCGACGGGGTCGAGGCCGGTCTCAAGGACGCGCTGGGCGATCTCGCGGAGCCGGACGTTGCGGTCCTGGGACGCGCGGCGCAGCTGCTGGAAGGCCTCGCTGGGCGTCAGCCGGTGCCTCTCGACGAGGACGCCGACGGCCTGCCCGATCATCCGGTGGCTCTCGATCGCCTTCTCCAGGTTCACCTGCTTGTCGGCCAGTTCGCCGACGGCCAGGACCCGGTCGACCGCCAGCGCGAACGCCTGCGCGAGCATGTCCGCGACGATCTGCTCGTCCGTGCTCACCACGCGAGGCTGGCTGAACTGCACCCAGGCGCGGGTACCGCTGGCTGCGCTCGGCGGCACCAGCAGGATCCCGTCCACCGGCTCCTCGGGAGGCGGCTCGTCATCGTCCGTCCCGGTCAGTCGCTGCGCGATCGCCTCGGGCAGCAGGTCCACCTCGATCGGCCCGGACGCCGTGAAGGTCTGCACCACCCCCGGTCCGGCGACCTGGACCGTGGAGTCACCGTTGAAGAGCGCGTGCAGGCCGTCCACGGCCACGCCGACGACGTGGTCGAGGGCGTCCGCGGTCGCGAAGTCCGCGGTGATCCGGGCGGCCTCCTGCCGGCGGTCCTGCGCCGCGTGCTCGCGGGTCACGTCCCAGAACGTCGTCAGCACCGCCGTCTGGCCGCGCCCGGGGACGTCCACCACCCCGCCCGCGGCCCGCACCCAGACCGTGCGTCCGTCCCGGTGCCGCATCGGGAAGTCGCCCTCCAGGGCACGGCCGAGCGCCAGCTCCCGGGCCGCGGCCTCGATGCGCTCGACGCCGCCCGGGTCGTCCGCCGGATCGGGCCACCAGGGGTACGGCGGGGTGAACGGCCCGTCGTCCATGCTCCAGCCGAGCAGGCGGGTGAACGCGGCATTCAACTCGGTCACCCGGCCGTCGGGATCGCGCAGCACCACCGCCTCGTGCAGCGACGACAGCACGGCGCGGCGCCACGCCCCCTCCGCGCTGCGTTCCGCCGCCCGCAGGATGTTGCTGGCCAGGCGCGCCCGCAGGTCGGCCACGTCGAACGGCTTGACCAGGTAGTCGTCCGCGCCGTGCTCCAGCCCGGCGGCGGCCGCGTCCTGCCCGGCGCGGGCCGACAGCAGCAGCACCGGCAGGTCGCGCAGCAGCGGGTCGGCCCGGACCTCCGCGACCAGCCCGAAACCGTCCAGCCCCGGCATCATCACGTCGGAGAGCACCGCGTCCGGACGCCGCGCGCGGGCCGCCGCGAGCGCCTGCAGCCCGTCGCCGGCGAACTCCACCTCGTAGTCGTCGGCGAGCACCTCGGCCAGGTAGCGGGAGAGGTCGGCGCTGTCCTCGACCACGAGCAGCCGTGGACGCTCGCCCGGCGCGGCTTCCGCCAACGGCTCCGGCCGCCCCGCGGCCTCCCACGCCTCCACGTCGGCGAGGAACGCCTCCGCCCCGCGGGGGGTGATCGAGCGCGTGCCCTCGACCGCGTCCCTGGCCTGCGGCGGCACGTACGGCAGCCGGACGGTGAAGGTGCTGCCGCGACCGGGCGCGGAGCGCAGGTCGACGTCGCCGCCGAGCAGCCGGGACAGCTCGCGCACCATGGCGAGCCCGATCCCGGCGCCCTCGGTGCTGCGCGCCTGCGCGTGCCGGGGCAACTGCTCGAACCGGGCGAAGACCCGGTCCTGGTCGCGGACGGCGATGCCGATGCCGCTGTCGGCGACGCTCACCTCGAAACCGCCGCGCACGGGGTGCAGCGCGAGGTCGACCGAGCCGCGCGGGGTGTACTTCAGCGCGTTGGAGAGCAGGTTCAGCACGATTCGCTCGACGATGTCGCGGTCGAGCAGCGCGGGACGGGGCAGCTCGTGCAGCTCGGTGCCGAACCGCAGGCCGGCCCGCTCGATCGCCGGGCCGAACGACGCGGCCAGCGCGGCGAGCAGGGCCGCGACGTCGAGCTCGACCAGGTTCGGGGTGATCCGGCCGGCCTCCATCCGGCTGAAGTCGAGCATGGCGTCGACCATCCGGGTGAGCCGGACGACGTTGCCGCGCACGGTGGCGAGCCGCTCCCGGAGGCGCTCGGGGACCTCGTCGGCGGGTGCGGCGAGCACGTCGGCCAGCGGCGCGGCGATCAGCGCGAGCGGCGTGCGCAGCTCGTGGCTGACGTTGGCGAGGAAGGCCGACTTCGCCACGTCCAGTTCCCGGAGGGTCTCGGACTGCTGCCGGACGACGGCGAGCTCGCGGCGTCCGCTGAACCCGGCGCCGAGCAGGGCGGCGGCCACCTCGAGGTAGTCGGCGAACTCCGCGTCCGCCCCGAGCCGCTGTTCCAGCCCGACCACCAGCACCAGGGACGGTGCGTCCTGCCCGGGCTCGACCACCGGCTGGGCCTGCAGTTCGGCGAGTCCGGCGGCGGACCCGGCGAGCGGGTGCACCTCGTGGCGTCCCGAGCCAGCCGCGGCCCGGGCCAGCGCGCGCGCGTCGGCGGCGTGGACGGCCTGGGCCGAGGTGGACGGCACGTCGCCGTTCTCGACGAGGCCCTCCCCGCCCACGCCGAGCAGCCACACCGCGGGGTGGTCGACGTCGTTCTGCCGCAGCACCGCGATGCCGCGCTCCCCGACCTCGCGCAGGGTCTCGGCGAGTGCCACCGCATCGGCGAGCCGGGCCAGGATGCCGAGCCGGAGCCCGGCGGCGTCCGACCGTGCGTCCTCACTCACCGCGCACCACGCTGCTCATGTTTCGGGCTCCTTCGCGCCGGGTAAGCCAATCATGCACAACCCGAACCGGAAGGAGGAATCCATGGGTATCGACGACAAGGTCAAGAACGCCGCCCAGGAGGCCAAGGGCAAGGTGAAGGAAGGCTGGGGCAAGGCGACGAACGACCCGGAGACGGAGGCCGAGGGCAAGCTCGACCAGGCCGGGGCGAACGTCAAGCAGGCGGCCGAGGACATCAAGGACGCCTTCAAGTAATCAACTGTGTGACCGAGGAGGTCTCAATGGCTTTTCTGCTCTGGATCCTGGCGGCCGTTCTGGTCGTGTCGGGCATCTTCGCGATCATCCGCAAGCAGGTCCTGTGGGGGATCGTGTTGATCGTCGTCGGGCTGCTGGTCGGCCCCGGCGGGGTGAGCATCTTCAACGTCCACTGAGCGCCGCCCGGTCGCGCCACGCTTTCCACCCCTGACCGGGGACACCACGGCCCTGCGTCCGAAGCCTTCCGGCTCCGGGCGCAGGGTCGCGTTCAGTCGGTGACGTCGCCGAGCGTGATGTCGACGAGCAGTTCGGTGGCGAGTTTTTCGAGGTCGGCCTTGATCGCGGCCGGGTCGGCGCCGTCGGGGACGCGGGCGAGCACCTGCGCCTCGAACAGCCGCCCGCCCGACATCGGGGCGTCGCGGGACTCGCTGCTGAGGTTCTCGATGCTGACCCCGTGCCGGCTGAGCACGGCCGAGATGTCGCGGATGATGCCGGGGTGGTCGTTGCCGAGCACGTCCACGCTGATCTCGCGGGGGGTTGCGGCGGCCGGTTCGTCGCCGCCGGGGTGCGCGGTGACCTTCAGCAGGCCGTCCAGCTGGTCGAGCGCGGCGACGAGGTCGGACGCGCGGTCGTCGGGCACGGATACCACGACGATTCCCGCGAAGGTGCCGGCGAGTTCGGCGAGCTGGCCGTGCTCCCAGTTGCCGCCGTGGGCGGTGACCACGTCGGCGAGCGCCGCGACGAGTCCGGCGCGATCGTCGCCGACAACGGTGAGGACGAGGTTCGACACGTCCGGCATGCTACCGGCCGCGCGCTCCCTCCGGTGAACCGGATAGGAACCGTCCCCCGTCGTTCGCGGGGACGGTTCCTTTCCGGTTCGCAAGAACCGTCCCCATTCCGGTTCGCAAGAACCGTCCCCATTCCGGTTCGCGGGGACGGTTCCCTTCTGGTTCAGCCTTCTGACAAGGGAGGACCTGAACCGGAAAGGAACCGTCCCCGTTCCCGGACACCGGGCCGAACGGCCGGCGTCCGCGGGTGGACCGAGTGAGGAACCGTCCCCAACCTGGTCCTCGGGGACGGTTCCCCACTCGGTCCACCCCGTCCGGGACGCGCAGGCGGGTCGCTACGCTACGACCGCCGTCCCACCGGCGGGCCGGCGGAAAGCAGCCACACCTTCATGTCGCCCGACCTGACCGACGTCCTCGGCAGCGTGCTGCCCGTGCTCGCCCTGATCGGGCTCGGCGTGCTGCTGCGTCCGCTCGGGGTGCTCAACGACACAACGGTCGCCGGCCTGAAGCAGCTGATCGTCTCCGTGTCGCTGCCGGCGGTGCTGTTCACCACCTTCCTGACCACGAAGTTCGCGCCCGAGCACGCCTGGGTGGTGGTGACCGTCTTCGCCGTCTGCCTGGGCCTGCTCGGGCTGGGGTACCTGTTCCGCCGGCTCACCAACGGCTCGCCGTACGCCCCGTTCCTGTTCACCGGCTTCGAGCTCGGCATGCTCGGCTTCGCGCTGTTCGCCGCGGTGTACGGCAGCGAGCAGCTCCCCGCGCTCGGCGTGCTCGCCCTCGGCCACGAGCTGTTCATCTGGTTCATCTTCGTCACCCTGCTGCGTGCGACCGCGCACAGCCGCCAGACCGTCGCGCAGACGGCCCGGAGCCTGGCCACCTCGCCCACGATCCTCGCGATCCTGCTCGGCCTGGTCCTCAACGCCGCCGGCCTCGGCGACCTGCTCAGTCGCGGCGTCCTCGGGACGACACTCGGTACTACTCTGAAGTACCTCGCGGCCGTGATCGTGCCGCTCGTGCTGCTGATCGTGGGCTACGGCTCCCGGCTCACCCTGCGCGGCGTGCGCCAGGCGCTCCCGCTGGTCGGCACCCGCATGGTCGTCGTGGTCGTGCTCGCCCTGCTGATCGGACGCCTGCTGTTCGTCGGTGTGCTCGGGCTGCCGATGATCTACGCGCACGCCGTGTTCACCCTGATGGTGCTGCCGCCGCCCTTCATCGTGCCGCTGTTCATCGCGCAGGACCGCCGGGCCGACCTCGAGTACACGAACAACGTGCTCTCGCTCTACTCGGTGGCCAGCGTGGCCGTGTTCGTCAGCTACGTCCTCCTGGGTAGCGCCTGAGCCTTTCCCGCCTGTGGACGCGGTGCGACCCTTGAACCATGACGGTGTCGCCCCTGCCCCGTCACGGGGCCACGCTGACCAGTCGGGACCGGTCGGGTCGAAGCCTGCGGATCGCCCAGCACCGGGAGTCGGACCGGGTCGTGCTGTCGGTCTGGCAGGACGGCACCTGCCTGGCCACCGTCCGCCTGGACCCCGGGGACGTCGCCGCGCTGGTCGGCGAGCTCACCCGGACGCTGCAGCCCGAGTCGCCGGCCGACCAGGTCCGGCCGACCGGCTGACGGGACGACTGCCGCGCACGCCGTCCGCCGGGTGCAGCGGACGTACGCGCCGGGTTACCTCGGCATCGGCGTACAGCTGACCACGGCCGCTGATGCTGTTGCCACGCGGCGCACACGGGTAACGTCCCGGTATGCATCGAGGCAGCCGATGGAGGGTGTTCTGGTCGCGACTGCTGCGCCGGATCTGGTTCCGAGCTGCGGTGTTCACCGTAGCCGCGGTGTTGTTGGCGCTACTCGCCGGCTCCCTCGGCGGGCTGCTGCCAGAACTGTCGGGCGTCGACCTCGGCCAGGGTTCGGTGGACGAGATCCTGCAGATCCTGGCCTCCTCGATGCTGGCGGTGACCACGTTCTCGCTGACCGCGATGGTGGCGGCGTACGGCTCGGCCACCACGAACGCGACCCCTCGTGCGACCCAGTTGCTGGTGGACGACCCGACCTCGCAGAACGCCCTGTCGACGTTCGTGGGCTCGTTCGCGTTCGCGATCGTCGGCATCGCGGCCCTGTCCACCGGCTACTACACCGAGCAGGGCGTCACGCTGCTGTTCCTCGGCACCCTGGCCGTGATCGTGATCATCGTGGTCACCCTGCTGGGCTGGATCGGGCACCTGGCCCACTTCGGCCGGATGTCGGACGTGATCGACCGCGTCGAGGCCGCCGCCTCTCGCACCGTCCGGTCCTTCGTGGCGAGGCCGTACCTGGGCGGCGCGCAGGCGGTGCCGGTGCCGGACGGGGCGAGCCCGGTCTGGGCGGACGAGGTGGGCTACGTCACCCACCTGGACGTGGCCGCGCTGCACCGGATCGCCGAGGCGCGCGACCTGCGCGTCCACGTGATCGCGGCGCCGGGGGTGGTGCCGGACGCCGACACCCCGCTCGCCCGCGTCGAGGGCGGACTGGAGGACGACGTGGCCGCCGCCGTGCGGGACGCGTTCCAGGTGGACCACCACCGCACCTACGAGCAGGACCCGCGGCTCGGCGTGATCGCGCTGAGCGAGATCGCGAGCCGCGCGCTGTCCCCGGCGGTGAACGACCCGGGCACGGCGATCGAGGTGCTGGGGGCGCTGCACCGGGTGTTCCGGATCCTGCTGGAGCCGGCGGAGGAGGACGAGCCGGACCACCCGCGCGTGCACGTGCCGCGGCCCGGCATCAGCGACTTCATCCAGGACGGGTTCCGTCCGATCGCCCGCGACGGCGCCGGCATGGTGGAGGTGACGGTCCGCCTGCAGAAGACCCTGGAGGCGCTGGCCGCCGCCGCGTCGCCGCAGGATCGCGCGGTACTCGAGGAAGCGGCCGTCCAGGCGGCCGAGCGGGCGAAGGTCGCGCTGTCCGAGCGCGACCGGCTGGCCTGAAGCCGTTCCGGAGAAGTCGTGCAGCTTCGCACACGCCGAAGGACGTCCGCCGCGGCCGAACAGGCCTAGCCTCGTCCTGAAGCACCCGGAGGGAGACGACGATGCGCTGGTCGCTGCACCTCGCGACGACGACGAGCGCCCTGCTCGCGCTCTGCCTGATTCCTCCCGCCACCCCCGCGGTCGCGGCGCCGGCGAGTGACCCGGTCAGCGTGCCCACCCGGATCAACGACATCGACGGGGACGGGAAGGTCGACGTCGTCGGCCTCACCGATCTGGACGGACCGCCCGCCGTGGCGGTCGTCTTCGGCGACGGACGGATCCAGTCCGTCACCGCGACACAGCTCGGCGACCGGCTCCACGAGGACTCCACCTTCGGCATCGCGCTCGCGGTGGGCGACCTGGACTCCGACGGCTACGCCGACATCGTCGTCTCCGACTCCAGTGGGCCACGGGACTACCGCGGCATCGTCTGGGCGCTGTGGGGTTCGGCGGACGGTATCTCGGCGAAGCGGTCGACCGTGCTCGCCCGGGGCCGCGCGGGCGACCTGCTCGGACGGGCGCTCGCTTTCGTGCCGGGCCCGGAGCCGGTGCTGGCCGTCGGCGACCAGGCCTCGCGCGCGGGCGGGGTGAGGCTGTACCCGGTGCGGGCAGGCGGGAGGCTCGGCACGCCGCGGCGGATCACGATCGGGTCCCCCGGCATCGTCGGGCAGGCGGTCGAGGACGCGGGGTTCGGTGAGTCGCTGGCGGCGTCCGGCGATCTGCTGGTCATCGGCGCCGCGGACGCCGGGCCGGTCGAGTTCTCCGGTGCCGCGTACGTGCTGCAGCTACGGCCGGGACTGCGCTACTGGGCGACCCGGGTGATCCAGGGGTCCCGGGGCGTTCCGGGGCGGCCACAGCGGCTGGACGCCTTCGGCAGGTCGGTCTCCGTGCTCGGCGACCGGGTGGCCATCGGGTCGGCCGACCGGGTCGGCCGCCACGAGGCGGCCGGCACGATCCAGGTCGTCCGTGTCGAACGCACCGGGCCTGGCCTGCGGATCCATCCCGGGCCCAGGCTCACCCAGGCCAGTCCGGGCGTGCCCGGCCGGTTGGGCGCCCATGACTTCGGCGCGGAGCTTCTCGTCACGAGGCTGTGCGCCCGCACCCACGGTGTGATCGCCGCGGGCTCCGGCACGCGCGGCCCGCTGACCGTGCCGTTCAGCAACGCAACCCGCTGCCCGGGACGGCGGCTCGATGGGGCTCCTCACGGCGGCAGCCAGTCGTTCGCCGTCCTGCGGACGCGCCCGTCCGGCACCGCGGGCGAGGAGTTCGTCCTCGTGGACGGCACGACCCTGGTGTTCTCCGACGGCACCAGCCTCACCCGGACCGACCTGACGGGTACACCCGCCGACGGGCTCGGGGCACTGGCCCCACCTGCGGCCTAGCCCGATCCGGGCAGGCCCGTGGTGGTCGGGCCGGCGGTGGTCGGGCCCCTCAGCCCTCCGGGCCGAAGCGGACGCCGAGTTCGTGGACCTCCTTGGGGTAGCTGACGGCCGGTTCGTCCGCCGGGTGCAGCGGGTGCCATACCTGGGCGAAGAAGGGGTCCCGCTCGGCCCGCTCGTAGTAGTTCCAGGAGGTCCGCTCGCAGCTGTCGCACCAGTGCCCGCCCTCCATGACGAGGCGCGGGCTGGCGTCGAACTCGTGGTCGAAGGCGCAGCGGAAGCGCAACGGGGTGCGCCAGTCGCCGGTCGCCATCTCCTCCGACAGGCAGCTCCCGCCCCGGAACTCCGCCGCGCCGTGCACGTCGGCCAGCGTGAGCTCGGCCTCGGGCTTCGACTCGTCGTAGCCGTGGCCGATCGGCACCACGGCGTCCCAGTCGTCGAACGGCTGCCACTCCGCCAGCGGAAGGATGGCCTCCCAGCCGTCCCGGCTGCCCCAGTACGCGGCGATCGCCTCCTCCATCCCGGCTTCGATGAAGCGGACGGTGCCGCGCTCGCGGCGGGCCACCCTCCGCAGCCGCGATCGCAAGGACGAGCCCAACAGCCGCTCACCGAACGGCAGCCGGCACAGCGCCCGGGTCACCGGCACCAGCCCGCCGAGCTGGTCGCGGAACGTGTCGTAGAGGTAGCCCATCGAGTCGTTGCGGAAGCCCAGCACCTCCTCGAGCCGGTCGGCGTCCAGGTAGTACTGCCCGTGGAAGTTGCGGGTGGCGCTCCAGTTGGCGTCCATGGCGAGCGCGGGGTCGCGCAGACCGAGGACGCCGTACAGCTCGCGGTACATCTCCCACGCGGTCACCCGGCACGAAGGGCCGCCGGAGATGTTGTAGACGTGGTTCCAGAACTCCTCGGGCAACGGACGGCAGATGTTGCGCAGCAGCACCGCCGAGTCGCGGTCGCTGACGTACTCGAACACGTTGTCCAGCGGGTTGTGGAACATGATCGGGTCTTCGATCGCAGTCATCTTGCGGGACATGATTGCGGTCTGGCGCAGGCTCACCCACCGCGCGAGCCCCGACTCGATCACCGCGCGCTCGGCGGCGATCTTGGAGACCGCGTAGTAGTCGTAGACGCTCGGCTTCAGCGGGTCACCCACCCGTCCCCAGTGGATCGGTGGCATCCGGTCGCCGGTCTGGGCCACGGTGCCGATGAAGACCAGACGGGTGGTCTGGTCCTGCCCGCACTCGGCGATGGCGGTGAGGATGTTCATCGTGGAGCCGTAGTTGACCTCCATGGTGCGCTGCGGGTGGTTGTCCGCCTCGGGGGAGACGAGGGCGCCGACGTGCAGCACGATGTCGGCGCCGCGGACGCAGCCGAGCACTGTCGGGTAGTCGGTCAGGTCGCCCCACACGATCTCGAGGCCCTCGCGGCCCGCGTAGCCGGCCAGGAGTTCCCGGCTCGCCTCGTCCGGCAGGGCGAGGATGACCAGGTCCTGCCGGTCGGCGTCCAGGAGGAGCTGCTCCATGCCGGCCCGGCCCATGCTCCCGGTGGCCCCGGTGAGGAACACCCGCTGCCGTGCCATGCTCACTCGACCATCATGCCGACCGCGGTCGCGGTGCCGTCCAGGATCTCGTTGGACAGGCGCACGGACTCGGCGATCGCGGCGTCGAGGTCGTCCTCGCCCACGCCCAGCTGGTCGGAGCCGAGCGAACGGTCGATGAAGGCTTCGGCACACAGCACGTCGGCGAATCTCAGCAGGTCGAGCCCACCCTCGTGGCCGCGCTTGCGCTGCTGCGCGCTGGTCCGGCGGAGGACGAGCGAGGAGAGTGGTTTCGGGAGCGTGACGATCCGCTTGCCGGGGATGCCGAGGTGCTTGTGGATGATGGAGAACAACTCGGCAAAGGTGAGGTTGAACCAGCCGATCGGGTAGGCCGTGCCGCCGCGGTTGCGTTCCAGCGCACCGGCCATGGCCTCGCCCACTTGTCGGACGGTGACCATCGCCGAGCCGCCGCGGGGGCACGCCGTGGCCCACCGCAGGGCGCGCACCTGCTCCACGAAGAACACCCAGACCGGCCTTCGGCCGCGCTGCGCGCCGAAGATGTAGGGCAGCTCGAGCACCGCGACGTCGAAGTCGTCGGAGGCGAAGGACAGCGCCATCGCCTCCTGGTCGACCCGGCTGCGGATGTACGGGTGCCAACGGGTGAGTTGCTTCTCGGGCCAGATCCTCTCGAAGTGGGTGAAGTACGAGCCGCACACCACCGCGTGCTTCACGCCGCTCTCCCTGGCCAGGCGCAGCAGCCGGGACAGTGCGGTGATGTTGTGCCTGGCGAACAGGTCGTAGATCGGGGGCGGGGCCTCGATCCGCTCGTCCACGCCGGCGGCGAAGACGAGCCCCTCACAGCCCCGCAGGCGGTCGCGCAGCGCATCGTCGTCCAGCTCCATGAAGTCCGCGACCTCGACCTGCATCTGCGGGGGCAGGTCAGCGCCGTCGGGGGCGGGCCGCAGCGCCATGGCGACCACTTCGTGGCCGCGTGCGATCAGCTCACGGGCGCCGGCGCTGCCGAGCAGGCCGGTGCCACCGACGATGAAGACCTTCATCGTCCTTCCTTCGGTCCGGACGGCGCCCGGGGTGGGCGCACCATCCAGTTCTAGCGGACGGCCCCCGTTGTGGTGACAGCCGACAAGAGGCCATCCGCATGCCACGGTTGCCCCGGCCGATCGCGCTGCGGATGGCGCTCGGCGAACCCGGTCCGATTCGCTGCGGGGCCGAGCGGTGTCGTCAGCCGGCCTCGGGCCCGGCGGCGGCGGCGCGCAGCTCGTCGACGGCGGGCGCGAGGTTGTCCACGCTCCACGGACGCACCACCCGGGCGACCTCGGTGCCGTCAACCAGGAAGACCAGGGTCGGCCACAGCTTCACGCGGTACGAGCGACCCAGCGCGCGTCCCTTGCCGTCCTCGACCAGGATGCGGGTGAGCCCGTCCACGTCGGCCAGGGCGCGCTCGATGTGGGGCTCGGCCGCGCGGCAGTACCCGCACCAGTCGGTGCCGAACTGGAGCACCGTGAGGCCGGGGAGGGCGTCGGCCTGCGCGCGGTCGATGGTCTCGGGGAGGTAGCCGGACGTCATGCGCCCAGCGTACGGGCCCTCCCTACGACCGGGGGCGGGCGGTGCGCCGGTCACAACCTCCGTGCGGCCTCCGCGAGGAACCATCCACCAGGGGGCAACGCCAGCGGGGCGAAACCCCTCTCCACGAGCTCAGCGACGCCCACCGTCCGGGTCTCGAACGACGCGGATTCGAGCCTGAGCAGTCCGCCACTGCCGAGGTTCGCCGGATCGATGTAGCCGGTCAGGCACTCGCGACATTCGACGATCACCTCTCCGGTGTCGCTGCGACGAGCGAACACGAGATCGCCGTTCGCGCACACTCGGCAGGCGGCCACCCTCGTCCGCGGTCAGGTGGCCCAACGTCCCGCGCGGGCTTTCGGCGCGCGGCTCGTGCTCCGGGAGCGACATGGCACCAGTCTGGTCCATCGTCCGTGCGCAGGGCGTGCTCACAGGTCGATGCGGCGGAGGTCGGCCGTCGCCGGGTCGTCGGTGGAGGACTCGAAGTCGGCCAGGAACCCCGGGCAGCGGGCGTCCCAGTACCCGGCCGCCTCACGAACCAGTGCGTGGTAGGCGTGCGGGGTGACCCCGGTCGCCGCCTTTGCAGGGTCGGTGAAGCGCGCCCTGCCGAGGAAGGCGACGACGCGCCCGGTGATCTCCCCCGCGCCCGGGTAGGCGTGGACGCGACCGGTGAGGTCGACCAGGTCATACCGCAGTTCGCGGGAGCGCAGCCGGGCCAGGTCGTCCGGCCCGAGCCGGAGGCAGACGCCGTTCACCGTCGCCGCCGGATCGGCGCGCAGGTTGGCGAACAGCACCGTGGGCGGCCGGTGGCCGTCGGGGTCGAGGTAGGCCTTGTCGGGTTGGGTCCCGTCGTTGGGGAAGGCGACGTCGAAGCAGCGGCGGAAGCCGGGGCAGGACGCCGGCAGCGCGGCGCGTGCGTCCGGGATCGTCGCCGCGAGCGAGTCGGGATGCATGAGCGACCCGTAGGCGAAGACGAGGACGGTGTCGGCGGCCGGGATCGTGCGCCCTGAAGGACTTCGCATGGTTGGCCACCATCATGCCTTCCCGGGCAGCCAGTGGCCCGGGTGGTCAGGGGATCGGCGGGTGGTGGGCCTTACTGGACTTGAACCAGTG
>JBDHZJ010000020.1:0-15157 GCA_039811825.1 Propionicimonas sp. | reverse complement strand
CACCTCGTAGCCGAGGTAGTTCACCTGGCTCGACTGCGGGATCTCGAACCGCGGCGGCGGCAGGTGCGCGGCCGCGCCCAGCGCTGCGGTGGCGAGCACGTACAGCACGACGTCGACGGCCACCGAGCCGACCTGGCGGCGGAGGCCGGCCGCCCGGTCGAACTGTCGCCAAGCCCAGCTGGCCAGCAGCGCGACGGCGAGGACGGCGCCGACCACCACCGGGCCGCCGGCGGGGGTGTCGAACGGGGAGACCCCGGCGAGTTGCTGCCACGCGACCATGCCGTAGCCGACCGCGGCGAGGACGAGCAGGGGCGGCACGACACGGTGGTAGCGGGCGATGCCGTCCGCCACGACGTCCGGCCGGGCCTGCGCGGACGTCGCCACCACACCCACCGCCCCGCTGGTGAGCAGCACCAGGGCGGCGGACGCGATGCCGGCGGCGTCCGTGGCCCAGTCGTGGTCAAGGCCCACCGAGACGTTGCCGGTGACGGCGAGGAACACCGTCGCCAGCGCACCCGCGAGCCAGCACACCACGAAGGCGGACGCCCGCCGCGCGCGGTAGGCGACGAGCGCCGTGGCCAGCCCGGCCGCCGCGGAGACCAGCCACGCCAGCGCGCTCGGCGTCGAGGTGAGCAGGTACCACCAGATGTCCGGACGCATCGTGTACGCGATCGGCACCCCGGTGGTGAAGGCGGGACTCGCGAAGGTCATCAGCAGGGCGGCGACGAACCAGAGCTGTGCGGCACGCCCGGCCCAACGACCCAGCCGGGAGGCGGCGTCCGGCAGCGTGCCGTCGGCGGCCGCGGGGAGGAACGCCACCATGCCTGCGAGCAGGCCGAGGGTCGCGGCGGAAGTGAGCCGTCCGACCATGTCGCCGAGGCTGGAGATGAGCCCGGTGACGGCATCGGCCTCCTGGCGCCCGGGCAGCGGGGGCAGCACCGAGAGCAGGTTCGCCACCGCCACCGCCGAGACGAGCGCGGCGCCGATCGCGAGCGCGATCGCCACGAGTGCAGGCCTCGGGGGCACCGGGCGGGTCCCGGAGGCGATCGGGTCGTCCGACATCCGAGCCACCACCCCTATCCCAACTGCCCGCCACTGGTGGCGCGAGTTTACTCGCGGGCCGTCGGCCGGCGCCGGTCCGCGTCCCCGATACTGGTCGGACCCACGAGAGGACGGCGATGAGCACGAGCGACGACACCGGCGGACGCAGCGCCGCGCTCGCCGAGAAGTCGGACGCGATCTGCCGGATGGGCTCGCTGATGCTCAGCGCCGGCACCGGCTCCTACCGGGTCAAGGCGGCGATGGGGCGGGTGGCGGCCGGCCTGGGCATCGAGCAGCTCGAGGCCCAGGTGAGCCTGAACGAGATCGTCGCCACCACCCGCGAGCACGGCACGTTCCGCACCCAGGTGCTCGAGGTGCCGGTGCCGGTGGTGAACGCCGACCGGATCGAGGAGCTGATGCGGGTGTCGCTGCGGGCCGAGTCCGGCAGCACCCCGGCCGAGCTCGGCGCCGAACTGGACGCGGTGGAGGCCCGGCGTCCGCTTTACCCGGTCCCGGTGGTCGTCGCGGGCGCTGCGCTCGCCTGCGCGGCGTTCGCGTTCCTGAACAACGGGCGCTGGCAGGAGTGCGTGGCGGCCGGCCTCGGCGCCGGCCTCGGCAAGCTCGTCCAGATCACCCTGCGCCGGTTCCGGCTCAACCAGCTGGCGATCGTCGCCCTCGCTGCGGCCACAGCGTGCGTCTCCTACATGCTGTTCGCCACCGTCCTGCAGTGGCTGCCGGGCGCCGCTACCCCGGTGCACGAGGCCGCGTTCACCTCGGCGATGCTGTTCCTGGTGCCCGGCTTCCCGCTGCTCACCGCCGCGCTCGACCTGGCCCGGTTCGACTTCACCTCAGGGGTGTCCCGGCTGCTCTACTCGGCGATGATCACCCTGGCCGCGGCGCTCGGCGGCTGGGCCGTCGCGTGGGCGTTCGGGCTCACCCCGGGCGAGATCGAGCTGGCCGCCCTGCCGGCGTGGCTGCTGTTCGGCCTGCGCCTGGTGGCGAGCTTCGCCGGCGTGTTCGGGTTCGCGGTCACGTTCAACACCCCGCTGCGGGTGGCCCTGGCCGCGGCCACGATCGGGACGGTGGCGAACCTGGGCCGGTTGGGCGCGGTGGACGCGGGCTGGAACCCGCTGCTCTGCGCGGCCGCGGCCACCACGGTGGTCGGGCTGCTCGCCGGCTGGACGTCCCAGCGCATCCTCTCGCCCCGGATCATCCTCTCGGTGCCTGCGGTGCTGATCATGATCCCGGGAGCGAGCACCTACCGCGCACTGGTCGCGATGATCGACCGGGACCCGCTGAACGCCCTCACCAACGGCATGACGGCGATCGGGATCGTGGTGTCGCTCGCCGCCGGCCTGGCGGTCGCGCGGATGGTCACCGACCCCGCCTGGATCTCGACGAACCCCCACTGGACCCGGATGCCCCGCACCCGGGCGCAGCAGGAGCTGGGCCGCCGGGCCGGGCCGCGTCCCGAGGAATGAACGTCCCGTCCCACGAAAGGGCCAATTTCCCGGGATTGGACTAGAGACTCGTACGTAACACGGGTAACTTCTGTACCGGTGTACTCGGTCGGGGTCGCCCCACTCCCCTCGGGGCGCCCCGCCTCTCCCCTCTGCCGGGGCACCACGCAGGCCGGACGGTGCCCCCGCCAGGGCTCCTGGTCTCCAGTTCGCGCTGTCCCCTCAGTCCACCCCCCGCGAGCTGTGCCCTGATCCGCCCGCAGACGGCAGGATGGACCCATGACGAACATCCCGAACGCCTCCCCCCGGACTCCGGCCTACCTGGCGGGCCTGCTGCTCGCCGGACGCGTGGTGGTCGTCGTCGGTGGCGGCCGGGTGGCGAAGCGGCGGGTGCCGAAGCTGCTGCAGGCGGGCGCCCTGGTCACGATCGTCTCCCCCGTCCTGCACCCCGACCTGGCCGGGTTCGCCGACACCGGACGGATCACCTGGCGCGAGCGCGTCTTCACCGCGTCCGACCTCGACGGCGCCTGGTACGTGATCGCAGCGACCGACTCCGCACGGGTCAACGCCGACGTGGCCGCCGAGGCCGAGGTGCGGCACACCTTCTGCGTCCGGGCCGACCGGGCCGAGGCCGGCTCGGCCTGGACGCCGGCCACCGGCATCGTCGAGGACGCCGTCGTGGCCGTCCTCACCGACCACGACCCCCGCCGCGCGAAGGAGTTGCGCGACCGGGTGGTCGAGGCGCTCGGCGGAGGCCCCGGGTGACGATCGGCGAGGTCATCCTGGTCGGCGGCGGGCCGGGCGACCCCGACCTGCTCACCGTCGGCGGGTTGCGCGCCCTGCAGCAGGCAGACGTGGTGCTCTACGACCACCTCGCGCCGCTGGCGAGCCTCGCCGAGGTGAAGCCGGGCGCGGTCCTGATCGACGTCGGCAAGATCCCGGGCCGCCACCAGTACACCCAGGCCGAGATCAACGACCTGCTGGTCGCGCACGCGCGTACCGGCGCCACGGTCGTCCGGTTCAAGGGCGGCGACCCGTTCGTGCTCGGCCGTGGCTCCGAGGAGTGGCTGGCCTGCGCGGAGGCCGGCATCGGGGTCCGCGTGATCCCCGGCGTCTCCGCCGCGGTGGCCGGCCCCGAACTGGCCGGCATCCCGCTCACCCACCGCGGGCTGAGCCAGGGCTTCACGGTCGTGTCCGGCCACGTCGGCCCGGACCACGCCGCGTCCAGCGTCGACTGGGACGCACTCGCCCGCTGCGGCCACACGATCGTCGTGCTGATGGGCGTGAAGCACCTCGCCGCGATCTGCGCCGGCCTGGTCGCGCGCGGGCTCGCGTCCGACACCCCTGCGGCCATCGTCGCGAAGGCGGCCTCGCCGGAGCAGTTGGTGCTGCGCGGCACGGCGGCGACCCTGCCCGGGCTCGCCGCCGACGCCGGCGTCGAGCCGCCCGCGCTCACGGTGATCGGCGCGGTGGCCGGACTCGCGCTGCCGGGGGCGTGACTCAGGCCTCCAGCGGCCCCAGCCAGGCGGACGCGACCGTGCTGTGCGCGGATTCGGGATCCGACGGGTGGAACATCCCGGCCAGCACGTCCCGGTAGAGCCGGCTGAGCTCGCTGGACGCGAAGTACGCCGACCCGCCCGAGACCAGCAGCGCGTCGTCCACGACCGACTTCGCCGTGGTCACCGCCCGGTGTTTCACCCCGGCCAGCAGCGAGAACCAGCGCGGTCCGTGGTCGGCGAGGGTGTCCACGTCGCGGCACAGCACGTCCAGCTGCGGCGGCAGCGCGTCGTAGGCCAGCGCCATGTCGGCGATCCGCCAGCGGATGTCGGAGTCCTGGGCGTACGTCCGGCCGGACTTCTTCGACCGCCGCCGGCCCACCGTCTCGACCGCCACGTCGAGCGCGCGGCGCGCGATCCCGGTGTAGACCGAAGCGAGCAGCAGCTCGAACACACTGAAGATGCCGAACACGATCGGGTCGGGGTTCGGCCCCGGCTCGACCCGGCGCACCACCTTGTCGGCGGGCGCGACGACGCCGTGCAGCTCGGTCGTGCGCGACTGGGTGGCCCGCATGCCGAGGGTGTCCCAGTCGTCGCGGGTGACCACGTGCTCGCTGCGCGGCACGAACGCGTAGACCAGCTTCGGCGCGTCCGGGCTGGTGGTGTCGAGGCCGTGCAGGCCCAGCTGAGTCCACACCGGCGCCAGCGAGGTGAAGATCTTGGTGCCGTTGAAGGCGTACGCGCCGCCCTCGAGCGGCAGCGCCTCGGTGTCGCTGCCGAACAGCACCAGGTCGTTGCCGGCCTCGCTGATCCCGAACGCGAACACCTCGCCGGCGACCGCCCCCTCGTGGACGAACCGCAGGCTGTCGACGCCGCGGTCGGCGAGCACCTTCGCCACGCCCGTCCAGACCAGGTGCATGTTGATCGCCAGCGCGGTCGCCGGGGCGGCGGACGCGAGCCGCTGCTGCAGGACGGACGCCTCGGCCAGGCCCAGGCCACCACCGCCCAGTTCGGCCGGGGCGAGGATGGCGAGGTAGCCGGCGGCCCTCAGGTCGGCGAGGTCGTCGTCGGGGAAGGTGTTGGCGTGGTCGTGGGTCGCCGCCCGGGCGTGCAGGCGGCCGAGCAGCTCGTCGGAGAGGACGGACGCAGAGTCGAAGGCTGTCATGCCCCGATCCTCGCACCTCGCCGGGTTGGAGGCGTGTGGACCGGGTGGGGGACGGTTCCTGACTCGGTCCACCCCAGCCTGATCCACCGGCGGCGAACGGGGGCAGGATAGTCTTCGGCGGGTTCGCGGACGGAGGTGAGCGGCGTGGCGACCAGGGACGACGTGGCCCGGCTGGCCGGCGTGTCCGCGAGCACGGTCTCGTACGCGATCAGCGGCCGCCGCAGCATCTCCGCAGAGACCCGCGAACGCGTGCTCGCCGCGATGCGCGAACTGGACTACACCCCGAACGCCTTCGCCCGCGGCCTCGCCGGCGCCCGCAAGGGCATCCTCGCGCTGAACTACCCGCTGCGCGACGAGGGCTGGTCGCCGATGGAGGTGCGCTACTTCGAGACTGCCACCCAGGCGGCCCACGAACTCGGCTTCCAGTTGCTGCTGTGGCCGAACGCGGCCGACGACGTCGCCAGCCTCACCGCCCTCGTCTCCCAGCAGCTCGTCGACGGCGTGATCGTGATGGAGGTGCAGTGGGACGACCCCCGGGTCGAGCTGTTCAAGGAGCGCGGCGTCCGGTTCGTCCTGCTGGGCCGCAACTCCGATCCGTCCGGCCTGGACTTCGTCGACACCGACTTCCGAGCCAGCGCACGCACGGCCCTGGAGTACCTCGTCGACCGCGGCCACCGCGACATCCTGTTCGTCGGCGAGGACCGGGTCGAGCAGGGCCACGGGCCGATGGTGCGCACCATCAATGAGCTGGAGGCCAGCGCGCGCCGGTTCGGGGTCTCGCTCGACCGGTTCGCCGGCCCGCGCACCTACGGCACCGGCCGGGCGGCGTATCGGCACCTCGCGACATCCGGGCGCCCGGTCACGGCCGCCATCGTGTTCAACGACCAGGCCACGGTGGGCTTCATCAACGCCGCCCAGCTCGCGGGCGTCTCGGTGCCGGGCGATCTCTCCGTCCTCTCGATCGGCATGGGCGAGGAAGCGGCCGAGGTCGACCCGCCGGTGACCACGGTCACCCCGCCCGTCGCGGCGCTCACCGACACCGCGGTCCGGATGCTCGTCGGCGCCGTGGAGGGCCATCCGGCCACCCAGTCCGAGGTGCTGATGGACGCGCCGCTGGTCGAGCGCGGCAGCGTCCGCGACCTGACCTGACCCTTGCGCGCGGCTGCCACCCGTGCCACCATTGATCGACGCGTTTTGTCGACGCGCGTCGATCATGAGGATTGGCGACTTCTGAGGGGACGATCGATGCCGACCATCACCACCGTTCGAGCAGCGCTGCGGACAGTCGTCGCCGAGGGGTGGACGTCGCGCACCCAGTTCGAACTCGCCTCGGCACTCGGGCCGGCCCGCCTCTACGTCCCGCTCGCCGTCGATCCCGCGGACGACGAGCTGCCGCGGCGCGGGGACCGTCGCGGTGAACGCTGGCTGATGGCCTTCACCGCCCCCGATCCGCTCGCCCTGCGCACGCGGCGGCACTCCCGCCGGATCCGCTTCGCCGAGCACACCGGCGGCGAATTGCTCCGCCTGGCCTGCGAGCGGGGCTGTGGCGTGCTGCTCGAGGCGGGCACCGACCTCGAACACCGGGTCACCCCGCACGCCGCGCAGGCGATGCAACTGGTGTCGAGCTACACCGAGTCGCTGGTGCGTGGCCCGAACGTGGCCGAGCGCCCCGCGGAGGTTCGCCCGCTGTACGCCGTACCGATGCGCGCCTCGTAGCCCCCTCGCCGCCCCGGGACGGTTCCTTTCCGGTTCGCGGGGACGGTTCCCTTCCGGCTCGCGGGGACGGTTCCCTTCCGGTTCGCAAGAACCGTCCCCCCCGGTTCGCAGGGACGGTTCCCTTCCGGTTCGCAAGAATCGCCCCCGTTCGCCTTCACTGACGGGACGCTCAGCGTCGGCACCCACCGCCGTTAAGGGTCGAGACCGCCGCACCGCACCCGACCCGGTGGAGCAGGATGGGAGGCGCGGCCTGCGGTGGCCGTCCCCGCCGACCAAGGGCCGTCCATGCAGAACTCCGCGATCGACTCGCCGCGCGCGTGGCTGATGTGGTCGCTCGGCGCCCTCGCCTACACCGTGGCGGTGATGCAGCGGACGAGCTTCGGCGTGGCGAGCGTGCTGGCCACCGAGCGGTTCTCCGCCGGCGCGTCCCTGGTCAGCCTGTTCGTGGTCGTGCAGCTGCTCACCTACGCGGCGATGCAGGTGCCGGTCGGCCTGCTCACCGACCGGTTCGGCACCCGCCTGGTGCTCACCGCCGGCGCCGCACTGATGTGCATCGGCCAGCTCGACCTCGCCTTCAGCACCAGCCTCGTCTCTGCGATCATCGCCCGCATCCTGGTCGGCGCCGGCGACGCGATGACGTTCACCGCCGTGCTGCGGATGCTGCCCGCCTGGTTCTCACCGGGACGGATCCCTGTGCTCAACCAGCTCACCGGCATGGTCGGCCAGAGCGGTCAGGTACTCAGTTCCGTGCCCCTGGCCGCCATGCTCGGCGTCGTCGGCTGGACGAGCACGTTCGCCGCGGCGTCGGCGGCGTCCGCAGGGGTGGCCGTCGTCGTCCTGGTCCTGCTGCGCAACGCGCCGCCGGGTTCTCCGCAGCAGCCGGTGCGGATCGCTGCCGGCCTCCGGACGCAGGTGGCGGCCGTGCTGCGCGTCCCCGCGACCCGGTTGGCGTTCTGGATCCACTGGATGTGCGCCTTCTGGACGATGGTGTTCGCCCTGATGTGGGGCTACCCCTTCCTGCTCCGCGGGCTCGGCTACCCGCAGCCGGTCGCGGCCGGGCTGTTCACGGTGATGGTGATCGCCGGCATCCCTGCGGGGCCGCTGATCGGCCTGCTCAGCAGGCGGGCGCCGCTGCAACGCACGAACATAGCGCTGCTCTCCTCGCTGCTGGCCGCCGTCCCCTGGCTCGCCGTGCTGCTGTGGCCCGGCACCGCGCCGGTGTGGCTGATGGCGATCGTGGTGGCCGGGATAGCCGCCGCCGGGCCCGGGTCCGGGATCGGCTTCGACATCGCCCGGGCGTCCAACCCGCTGCACCGGATCGGCACCGCGACCGGGGTGGTCATCGTCGGCGGGTTCCTCGCCGGCCTGGTCAACATCCTGGTCGTCGGCGTCGTGCTCGACCTGGCCGGCGGGTACACCCTCGACGCGTTCCGCTGGGCGATGGCGACCCAGTTCGTGTTCTGGGGTATCGGCGTGGCCGGCGCCTACCGCGCTCGGGCACAGGCCCGGCGGCTGGACCACGCCCGCGGCGTCCGCTACCCCAGCCTGTGGGCGGTGCTGCGTCGGGAGGCGGCGAGCTGGACGGTGCAGTGGCGGAACTTCCGCGCCCCGGCCGAGACGGGCTGGGCCCCCGGCCAGCTGGAACTCGGACTGGCCGACGGCCGGGTGATCCGGGTGGCTGCGGTGCTGCCGGGGACGGGCGGCCAGCTGGTTGCGGTGGACGTGGTCCCGTCCGGGGCCCCGGAGGACTGGTGGCACCAGCGCGTCGACGACTACCTGGAGCTGGTCGGCACCCCGGAACTCGAGGTCGGTGCGGTGGAGGTCCGTTGCGCGGACGCCGCGTCCGTCGCCCGCGTCCGGGAGTTGATCGATGCCGACCTCGGCGACCGCGAGGTCACCCTCCCGCTCGAGGTTACCGCCCGCGGGCGCTGAGGGCGGGACGCCTGCCGACCGGACCGAGTGAGGGACGGTTCCTGACTCGGTCCATACTCAGGTGGACCGAGTCAGGAACCGTCCCCCACTTGGTCCACGTCCGGCACGGCGAGTTGGCGCGCCGGGTGGATGTCGTAGTCGGCCATGTAGTCGAAGACGCCGCGCAGCGCGACCCGCTCCGGATCGGCGTAGTAGGGACGCTGCGCCTCGCGGAAGCCGGCCCAGTCGCCGTCGTAGCCGAACGCCCAGGTGAACATGTCGGTGGGCTCGTCCGCGACGGCGAACAGGCACTCGAACCCGTACCGCTCGCGGACGGCCACCACCCGGCGCCAGATCGCGAGGAACTCCGGCCACGACCCCGTGATCGAGTAGCGCCGCATGATCGCGGTGCGCGACAGGTCCCCCGGCGGGTTCAGCACCTCGACCCGGACCGGGCGCACCCGCACGTTGCGGAACACGTGCCCGACCTTCCGCGCCCCGATCTCGGCGGTCTGCGGGTCGGCGCGGACGGCGGCCTCGCCCTCGTCCGGGTCGGCGTGGGAGTACAGCCAGGTGAACTTGGGCTCGGCGTCGGTCTCGACGAACGCCCGGTGCACCTCGAAGCCGTGCCGGCGCCGGACGGCGACCTCCTCGGCCCACAAGCCCAGGTAGGGGTCCAGGTGGTGCGGCTTGACCGTGAACCGGTGCAGCAGGGTCGTCATCGCTCGAGGCCGGCAGTGCGACGGGCGGGGCTCAGGCGCCCACGTAGGCGGCGAGGTGCTGCCCGGTCAGTGTGGACCGGTCGGAGACGAGGTCGGCGGGCGTACCCGTGAACACGACCCGTCCGCCGTCGTGGCCGGCGCCGGGACCCAGGTCGATGATCCAGTCGGCGTGGGCCATCACGGCCTGGTGGTGCTCGATCACGATCACCGACTTGCCGGCGTCCACGAGCTGGTCGAGCAGACCGAGCAGGTGCTCCACGTCGGCCAGGTGCAGGCCGTTGGTCGGCTCGTCCAGCACGTACGTCCCCCCGTCGGACGCCATGTGGATGGCCAGCTTCAGCCGCTGCCGCTCGCCTCCGGACAGCGTGGTCAGCGGCTGGCCGATGGTCAGGTAGCCGAGCCCGACGTCCGCGAGCCGGCCCAGGATCGCCGCCGCGGCGGGCGTCCGCGCGTCCCCCTCGGCGAAGAAGTCGCGGGCCTCCCCGACCGGCATCGCGAGCACCTCGCTGATGTCCCTGCCGCCGAGCCTGTACTCGAGCACGGACGCGTCGAACCTCTTGCCCTCGCACTCCTCACAGGTCACCGCCACCCCGGCCATCATCGCCAGGTCGGTGTAGATCACGCCCGCCCCGTTGCAGGTGGGGCAGGCGCCCTCGGAGTTCGCGCTGAACAGCGCCGGCTTCACCCCATTCGCCTTCGCGAACGCCTTCCGGATCGGGTCGAGCAGCCCGGTGTAGGTGGCCGGGTTGCTGCGCCGCGAGCCGCCGATCGGGGCCTGGTCGACCGACACGACGCCGGCCCCTGCCGGGATGGATGAGTGGACGAGCGAGCTCTTGCCCGAGCCGGCCACCCCGGTGACCACCACGAGCACGCCGAGGGGGATGTCCACGTCGACGTCGCGCAGGTTGTGGGCGGACGCGCCGCGCACCTCGAGCTGCCCGGTCGGGGTGCGCACGGACGGCTTCAGCCGGCCGCGGTCGTCCAGGTGCCGCCCGGTCAGCGTCCCGCTGGCGCGCAGGCCGTCCACGCTGCCCTCGAAGCAGATCGTGCCGCCGGCCGTCCCCGCGCCCGGCCCGAGGTCGACGACGTGGTCGGCGATCTCGATCACCTCCGGCTCGTGCTCGACCACCAGCACGGTGTTGCCCTTGTCGCGCAGTTGCCGGAGCAGGTCGTTGGTCCGCTGGACGTCGTGCGGGTGCAGGCCCGCGGTGGGCTCGTCGAAGACGTAGGTGACGTCGGTGAGCGCGCTGCCGAGGTGGCGGATCATCTTCGTGCGCTGGGCCTCGCCGCCGGACAGCGTGCCCGCGGGGCGGTCCAGCGACAGGTAGCCGAGCCCGATCGCGGTGAACGCGTCCAGGGTGTCGGTGAGTTTGGCCAGCAGGGGCGCGACGGACGGTTCGTCCAGGCCGCGCACCCACTCGGCGAGGTCGCTGATCTGCAGCGCGCAGGCGTCCGCGATGCTGATTCCTGCGACCTTCGAGCCGCGGGCCGCCTCGCTGAGCCGGGTTCCGTCGCAGTCGGGGCAGGTCGTGAAGGTGATCGCGCGCTGGACGAACGCCCGGACGTGGGGCTGCAGGGATTCCACGTCCTTGCTCAGCATGGACTTCTGGATCTTCGGGATCAGGCCTTCGAACGTGACGTTGATCCCCTCGACCTTGATCCGGGTGGGCTCCTTGTGCAGCAGGTCGTGAAGTTCCCGCTTCCCGTACTCGGCGATCGGCTTGTCCGGGTCGAAGAAGCCGCTGGCCCGGTAGATCCGGCCGTACCAGCCGTCCATGCTGTAGCCGGGAATCAGGATCGCGCCCTCGTTGAGGGACAACGCCTCGTCGTAGAGCGCGGTGAGGTCGAAGTCGCTGACCTGGCCCATGCCCTCGCAGCGCGGGCACATGCCGCCCAGGGCCACGAACGACTTCTTCTCGGCCATCCGGTTGCCGCGCTCGACGGTGATGGCTCCCCCGCCGCGCACGGTGGGGACGTTGAAGGCGTAGGCCTGGGGCGGGCCGACGTGGGGCTTCCCGAGCCGGCTGAACAGGATGCGCAGCATCGCGTTGGCGTCGGTGGCGGTGCCCACGGTGGAGCGCGGATTGCCGCCCATCCGCTCCTGGTCGACGACGATAGCGGTGGTGAGTCCGTCCATCACGTCCACGTCCGGACGCGGCAGCGAGACCATGAACCCCTGCACGAAGGCCGGATAGGTCTCGTTGATCAGCCGCTGCGACTCGGCGGCGATGGTGGCGAACACCAACGAGCTCTTGCCCGAGCCCGAGACGCCGGTGAACACCGTCAGGCGCCGCTTCGGCAGTTCGACGCTGACATCCTTCAGGTTGTTCTCCCTGGCGCCGTGCACGCGGATCAGGTCATGGCTGTCGGCTCGCATCGGCCGATCCTGCCACCCCATCCCCGGAACGGGAAGGGGACGGTTCCTTTCCGGTTCCCAGGGTCCGTCCCCGTTCCGGTTCACGGGGACGGTTCCTTTCCGGTTCAAGCCTCCGACAAGGAACAACAGGTGAACCGGAAAGGAACCGTCCCCGATCCCGCTCGCAAGATCCGTCCCCAATCCGGTTCGCGGGGTGTGTCCCCGTTCCGGTTCGCGAGAACCGTCCCTGGTCCGGTTCACCTACAGGAAGGGGCGCACCTCCACCTTGCGGTTGCAGGCCTTCGACCCCTCCGTCGCGAGCGCGAGCGCCTGGTCGAGGTCCGTGGCCTCGATGATCCAGAAGCCGGCGACGAACTCCTTCGACTCGGTGAAGGGGCCGTCGGTGACGATGCCTGCGTGGGCACGGTTGTCGATGGTGGTGGCCCGGTCGGGCCCGGCGAGACCGCCCGCGAACACCCAGTGCCCCTCCGCCTGCAATCGTTCGTTGAACGCGTCGATGGCGGCCATCTCGTCGGCGTCCGCCAGCTCGGTCGAGTCGGCGATCACCGAAACCAGAACCTGCATCCTCGTCCTCCCCTTGCCATTGGCCAGTCCCGATGACGGCCTCCATCCGTCCGACGAACGGGGCGGCCCCGATTCGACACGCCTAGCCCGCCGCGGTGACGTTGGCGTAGAGCAGGCCGAACCAGACGACCATCAGCACGACTCCGGCGGCCTGCAGCACGGGTTCGGCGAGGGCGAGCCGAC
Source organism: Propionicimonas sp. (assembly GCA_039811825.1). Classification (GTDB taxonomy): domain Bacteria; phylum Actinomycetota; class Actinomycetes; order Propionibacteriales; family Propionibacteriaceae; genus Propionicimonas. The sequence continues at coordinate 2,522 of JBDHZJ010000020.1, read as the reverse complement.
GGCCACGACGTCCGAGCCGGCCCATCGCGACCGCCCTGACGGCCCACGTCCAGCGCAGCGACCGGAAGGCTCTGGCGACATGGAGCCGATCCGACCACGCGTGCAGCGCGGCACGCAGCCGCTGACCGCTCCGGCCGCCGCCGACCTTCGGGACGCGCGCCAGCGCCAGCAGCAGCGCCGCCACACCGACGGCGGCCCGCAGGATCAGCGCCAGCGCGAGCCCGGCCAGTGGAGTGCGCAGCGCGTTCCACCACTCCAGGGGACTCGAGAGCGCCGACTCCGGCCGGGATGCGCCGCCCCGCGGCGATCAGGCCGAGAGCGAGCACGACCACGAAACTCCGGCGGAGCACCCGCAGGACGAGCACGGCGGTGGCATCGCGAACGCCGGGCCTCAGCGCGGCGTCAGCCGGCAGCGCGCTGATGCTGAGCCGATCGAGCAGGTTCGGATCGTCCCGGGAGGTCACCCGTCCCATTGTCGTGCCCGCACCGGGAGCGCGCCATGCGGGGGGCCAGGACTGGCTCTCGGCGAGCGGCGCCCACTCCGTTCGCGGAGCCGACGGGCGGCCACCTCCCGTTCCCGCGCGACCCGGATTCGGCCGCTCCGACGCCGACTGCCTAGGGTGGTGCCCATGAGCACTCTTGACCCTTCGGCGGCCTTGCTCGAGCGCATCCGCGACTCGGTGGTGGGCGATGACCAGGTGATGCCCGGGCCCTACGGACCGCGACGGGTGACCTACGCCGACTACACCGCATCGGGTCGCAGCCTCACCTTCCTCGAGGACTTCATCCGGGACGAGGTCCTCCCCCGCTACGCCAACACCCACACCGAGGCCTCGGGCACCGGCCTGCAGACGACCCGTCTGCGTGAGGACGCGCGCCGGATCATCGCCGCCTCCGTCGGCGGCGACGAGGACACGGCGGTGATCTTCACCGGTTCGGGCTCGACGGCCGCGATCGCCAAGATGGTGGGAATCCTCGGCCTGAGGATCCCCTCGGCGCTGGAGGATCGCTACCACTTCTCCGCGCAGATCCCCGCCGACGAGCGCCCGGTGGTGTTCATCGGGCCGTTCGAGCACCACTCCAACGAGTTGCCGTGGCGGGAGTCGGTGGCCGACGTGGTCACCATTCCCGAGGACGCCGACGGCCACATCGACCAGGCCGCGCTGGCGTCCGCCCTCGACCGGTTCAGCGACCGCCCGCTCAAGATCGGGTCGTTCTCCGCCGCATCGAACGTCACCGGGATCAGGTCCGACATCCGGGGGATCGCATCGCTCCTGCACGCCCACGGCGCGTTGAGCTTCTGGGACTTCGCCGCGTGCGCCCCGTACGTCCCGATCGACGTCCGGGCCACCGAGGGCCGTCCGGACTCCTACCTGGACGCGGTGTTCATCAGCCCGCACAAGTTCATCGGCGGTCCGGGGACCCCGGGGCTGCTGGTCGCACGGCGCGAACTGCTCAGCAACCGGGTGCCGGACATGCCGGGTGGCGGCACGGTGATGTACGTCAACCCGTCCGAACACCAGTACCTGCCCGACCCCACGCACCGGGAGGAGGGCGGCACCCCCGCCATCATCGAATCGATCCGTGCCGGTCTGGTCTTCCAACTCAAGGACGCCGTGGGCGCCGACGTGATCAAGACCCACGAGGACGCCCTGCTCGATCGCGCGGTGACCGCGTGGCGGGACGAGCCGGGCCTGGAGATCCTGGGCAACCTGACCGCCGAACGGCTCTCGATCGTGTCGTTCGTCGTGCGCGACCCGTCCGGGCAGTACCTGCACCACAACTTCGTGGTGGCGCTGCTCAACGACCTGTTCGGCATCCAGACCCGCGGCGGGTGCTCCTGCGCCGGGCCCTACGGTCACCGCCTGCTCGGGATCGACCTGGACACCTCGCACGCGTTCGAGCGGCTGATCGCCTCGGGCAACGAGGGCATCAAGCCCGGCTGGGTGCGGGTGAACTTCAACTACTTCGTGGCTCCCGAGGTGACCGACTACATCATCGAGGCCGTGCGGCTGGTGGCCAGGGACGGCTGGAAGCTGCTCCGGGACTACCGGTTCGACCCGGTGGCCGGCCTGTGGCACCACCGGCGGGGCCCGGTGGAGCCGCCGCTGCGGCTCGCCGACGTGCACTACGACGCCGAGGGACGGATGAGCTACCCGCGCCACGACACCACCGCGCCGGTCGGGGCGCTGGCCGGCTACCTGGCCGAGGCGAGGGAGATCCTCGCCGCGGCGGCACCCGCGCCGACCACGCCGGGCCGGCTCTCGGACGACTTCGACCACCTCAGGTGGTTCGCGTTGCCCGAGAGTTGCCTGGCCTGAGCCGGGCCGGCAGTACGGCTAGCCGACGCCCCGGAAGCCGAACCGGAACTCCAGCTCGCCGGTGGGCAGCAGGTACTCCGGGTGGGTGCGGGCGCCCCAGGCGTCGTCGCCGCCGACGCCGCGGCGCTTCCACACCGGACGCAGCACCGTGCGGTGGATCGGCGGCAGCTCGTGCGGGTGCAGCGCGTTCTCGATCTCGAA
>JBDHZJ010000019.1:0-15364 GCA_039811825.1 Propionicimonas sp. | reverse complement strand
GCCGCACTGGGCATCGGAGAAGCTCACCCCGAGCGCGGTGCGCAGGATCAGGTTGTAGCTGCGCGAGATGAACTCCCTCTTCGGCCCGCGGCTGACCCGTGAGCCCTGCGCCAGGCGCGTCCCGATCGCGAGATCGGAGTGGCCGCTCACCAGCGGTGCCACCAGCGGCAGCAGCGCGTTCAGGTCGGTGGACAGGTCCACGTCCATGTAGGCGACGACATCGGCGTCCGAGCCGAGCCAGGCCTGGCGCAGTGCCCGGCCACGGCCCTTCGCGTCCAGGTGCTCGGCCCAGACGTGGGGGTGCCGGGCGGCCAGCCGCTGCGCGAGCCGCCAGGTGCCGTCGGTGGACGCGTTGTCGGCGATCACGATCCGGTAGTCGTAGGGGAAGCTCCCGTCGAGGTACTCCTCGAGCCGAAGCACGGACGCGACCAGGTCGTCGGCCTCGTTGTAGACGGGCACGACCACGTCCACCAGCGCGGTGCGGGTGGCCGGACGGGCCGCGCCGGCCGGGACGGGAAGTGCACCCATCTCGCCCACCTCAGCTCGCCGCGGACAGGTCGTAGACGGTCGTGCCACCGACGGTGGTCGCGGTGTAGTTCTGCGCCACCCAGTCGGCAATCTGGCCGGCCACGTCCGAGCCGCCGTTGGAGGCGCCGATGCTGTTCGCGATGAAGTAGTGGATCCTGCCCTGCGCGACGTACTCCTGGAACTGGGCCAGCGTCGGCGACGGGTCGGAGCCGTTGAAGCCGCCGATCGCCATCACCGCGTCCCCGGTGGCCAGCTGGTAGCTCGCCGCGTTCTGGGAGCCGACGGTGGCCGCCACCCAGGTGTAGGACGACGCGTCCGTCTTCAGCAGGGAGACGAGCTCGGTGGACACCGACGCGCCGTTCAGCAGGCCGCCTGCGCCGCCGCCGCGGCTCGACGTGGAGCCGGAGTCCGAGCCGGTGGAGGTGCTGGACCTGCCCGGCGCCTGGCCCGGGGGCTGCCCGCCCCGTCCGCCACCACCCGGACCCCCGCCACCGCCGCGGCTGAAGCTGGTCACCGGGCCCGCGGTCACGATGGAGCCGGTGTGCGCGGTGGCCGCGGTGTTGATCGAGTAGGCGTAGGGCCCGGCGAGCCCGGCCGCGATCGCCACCGCGAGCGCGCCGGACGCGAGCGCCTTCGGGAACTGGTTCGCCCAGACCAGGGCGAGGCCCGCGGCGGCGGAGAGCCCGAAGACGGTCCAGCCCAGGATCGTGTACCAGGAGCCGGCCTGCTCGAGCAGGACCAGCGCCCACGTGCCGGTGACCAGGCTGGTGGACCCCAGCAGCAGCCGCGCGACCAGCCTGCCGCGGTTGGCCCACAGCGCGGCGCCGCCGAGGGCGACCGCGCCGCCGATCGCCGGGGCGAGCGCGACCGTGTAGTAGTCGTGGTAGATGCCGGCCATGAAGCTGAAGGTGAGCATGGTCACGACCAGCCAGCCGAGCCAGATCACGATGCCGCCGGCGAGCGCCTGGCCGGGGGTCTGCACCCGGCGTCCCTCCCCGTCCACGGACGGGGCGAGCCTGCGGTGGGCGAACGCGTAGCCGAGCGCGCCGAGCGCCAGCACCAGCGCTGCGGGGATCAGCCAGGCGACCATGCCGCCGGAGACGCCCTCGAACATCCGCAGGATGCCGATCTCGCCCCACCGGCTGGAGCTGTTGCCGACCGAGCCGACCTCGGCGCCGGTGAGCCGGCCGAAGCCGTTGTAGCTGAGGATCAGCTCGAGCAGCGAGTTGGTCTGCGAGCCGCCGATGTAGGGGCGCATCGACGCGGGCGTCAGTTCGACCACCGCGATGTACCAGCCGAAGGACGCCACCATGGTCACGAACGCGACGAACAGGTCGGTGAGCCGCTTCTTCCACGACGCCGGGGCGGCGATCCAGTACGCCACCACGAGGGCGGGCAGCACCAGGAACGCCTGCATCATCTTGGTCAGGAAGCCGAGCCCGATCGCGACGCCGGCCAGGGCGAGCCAGCCGCGGGAGGCGTGCTCGGACGCGCGGACGGTGAAGTAGCCCGCCACCACCATCGTGAAGACCAGCAGGGCGTCCGGGTTGTTGAACCGGAACATCAGGGTGGCCACCGGGGTGAGCGCGAACGTCGCCGCGCCGAGCAGGGCCGCCCAGTGCGCGTTGCGCGCGGTCAGCGGGTGGGTGCTGCCGGGATCGCCGCGCCAGGCGAGCAGGCTGCGCCGGAGGGTCACGTAGAGCACGCCGACGCTGGCCACGCCGAGCAGCGCCTCGGGCGCGAGGATGCTCCAGGAGCTGAGCCCGAACAGCCGCACCGACAGCGCCATCAGCCAGATCGCGGCCGGCGGCTTGTCGACGGTGATGCTGTTGCCGCCGTCCAGCGAGCCGAAGAACCACGCCTCGAGGTTGGTCGAGCCGGCCTGCGCCGCGGCGGAGTAGAACGAGTTGGCATAACCCGAGGCGGACAGGCCCCACAGGTAGAGCATCGCGGTCGCGATGAGCAGGGCGGCCACCGAGCCGCGCGCCACCCAGTCGGGGCGGTCGTCGACGTAGCTGAAGTAGCGGCGCACGGGTCGTGCGTCCGCGGGGCCGCCCGTGGCGGCCGGCGCCTCTGTTTCGATCAGCGTCATGCGTCCATGGAACGCCGCCGGGCTGGGCGGCCCATCGGGGCACCCTGTGAGCCTCTTGTGACCTGTTCACCCGCGTGGACCGAGTTGGGGACGGTTCCTTACTCGGTCCACGTCCCGGGGGTGGACCGAGTAAGGAACCGTCCCCAACCTGGTCCGGGGGTCAGGCCAGGGGGATGCGGACGGAGAACGTGGTGCGACCCGGCTCGCTCTCCAGGCCCACCTGGCCGCCGTGGGCGTTCACCACGGCGGAGACGATCGCCAGGCCGAGCCCGGTGGACGAGCCTCCGGCCTGCCGGACGCGGCTGGCGTCCGCCCTGGTGAACCGCTCGAACACCGACTCGCGGATCTCCGCGGGCACCCCGGGGCCGTTGTCGGTGACCGAGATCACCGCCACGCCGCCCTCGGCGCGCAGCGCGGTCTCCACCCGCGTGCCCGCCGGCGTGTGGGTGCGGGCGTTGGCCAGCAGGTTGGCCACCACCTGGTGCAGGCGGTGGGCGTCGGCCGTGGCCGTGACCGGTTCCTCCGGGAGGTCGAGCGCCCAGGTGTGGTCGGAGTTCGCCGCCCGCGCGTCGCTGACCGCGTTCAGCACGATCTCGGTGACGTCGGTGGGCTGCAGGTCGAGCGTGGGCTCGGAGTCGAGCCGGGCGAGCAGCAGCAGGTCCTGGACGAGAGCGGACATCCGCTCCGACTCGGCCTCGATCCGGCCGAGGGCGTGTGCGGCGTCCTCGGGCAGCTCGTCGCTGCCGCGGCGGGTGAGCTCGGCGTAGCCGCGGATGGACGCGAGCGGGTTGCGCAGCTCGTGGGACGCGTCCGCGACGAACTGGCGCACCTTCGTCTCGCTGCGGTGCCGCACGGCCAGCGCGTTCTCCACGTTGTCGAGCATGTGGTTGAAGGCGAGGCCGACCTGGCCGACCTCGGAGGCGGGGTTGGCGTCCTGCGGCGCGACCCTGATCGGCACGTGCCCGTCGCCGCTCTCCAGCGGCAGGTTCGAGACCTGGTTGGCGGTCGCGGCGAGCCGGGTGAGCGGGCGCAGGCTGGTCTCCACCACCCGCCGGGCGGCCACGTACGACAGGATCACGGCGCCGATGGTGAGCAGTCCGGCCATGATCAGCTGGCTGGTCATCGGCGTGGTGACCTCGCTGTACGGCAGGCCGACCAGGGTGGTGATGGTGGTGCCGTTGAGGTCGCGCTGCTGGACCTGGATCCGGTACAGGCCACCGCCCGCGACGGGCGTCGTGACCGGAGACCCGTCCGTCTGTTCGCTCAGTGCGACCAGCAACGAGACCACCGTCGCCTCGGAGACGTCGTCGGGCCGGGTGATGTAGCCGGACTGCACGACGGCGACCGCTCCGGCGGAGTTGCGGGTCAGGGCGGCGTCGATCCGGATCAGTCCGGAACCTCCGGGGTCGCCGGGGGAGGTCTGGTCGTCCGTGCCGTTGTGCGGGGTCCGGCTCGGCCGCTCGATCGCGGACTGGATCCGGTCGTCGAGCTGGTTCTGCAGGATCTGGAAGCTGGCCAGCGCGGTCAGCACGCTCAGCGCCACGGTGACCAGCGCCACCAGCGCGGTCGTGCGCAGCACCAGCTGGCGGCTCAGCGTCCCCTTGCCCATGGGCGAGGGCGGAGCCGTCGGCAGGGTGGGCAGGCTCATTCGGTGGCGGGCTTCAGGACGTAGCCGGCGCCACGCATGGTGTGGATCATCGGGGCGCGGCCGGCGTCGATCTTCTTGCGCAGGTAGGAGATGTACAGCTCCACCACGTTCGCCTGGCCACCGAAGTCGTAGTTCCACACCCGGTCCAGGATCTGGGCCTTGGACAGCACCCGGCGCGGGTTGCGCATCAGGTAGCGCAGCAACTCGAACTCGGTCGCGGTCAGGTTGATCAGCTCACCGCCGCGTGCCACCTCGTGGCTGTCCTCGTCGAGGGTGAGGTCGCCGACCACCAGCTGCGACTCGTTGCGCAGCGTGGTCGCGCCGGAGCGGCGCAGCAGGGCGCGCAGCCGGGCCACGAGCTCCTCCAGGCTGAACGGCTTGGTCACGTAGTCGTCGCCGCCGGCGGTGAGGCCGCCGACCCGGTCGTCGAGGGCGTCCTTGGCGGTGAGGAAGATCACCGGCACGTCCGGCTGCTCCGCGCGGATCCGCCGCATCACCTCGAGCCCGTCGAAGTCCGGCAGCATCATGTCGAGCACGATCGCGTCGGGCCGCACCTCGCGGGCGGTCTTGACCGCGGCCAGGCCCGATGCCGCCGTGGACACCTCCCAGCCCTCGTAGCGCAGCGCCATGCTGAGCAGTTCGGTGAGGCTGGTCTCGTCGTCCACGGTGAGTACCCGGATCGCGGTGCCGTCGGGTCGGGTGAGTGCTTCCTGTCCGCTTCGCGCAGTGATGGCCATGCGTCGACTCTCTCAGTGCCGGGTGAGGATCTCCTTGCAGTTTCCTGTGAGAACCCTATGGCTGTTCGCCATCCCTTGACGAGAGCTGGTGACGGACGCACGGCTTCGCTACAGCTGGTTGAGGACGCTACCCGAGTACGGGTAGCGGATCGAAGCAGCGGTAGCGAAGCGGGTGGGGGGAGGCCCGGCGGGGGCCGGCCGGGTAGCCTTTAGCGAGTCGGCAGGAGCCGGGGAGAACTCACTTCGGGAGGCGCAGATGCGGGTCGTCCGTGGCGTCGCCGGCCTGCTCGGAGAACTCCTGGTCACCCTCGGCGTGGTGCTGCTGCTCTTCGTCGGCTGGCAGTTGTGGTGGACCGACGTCGTCTCGGACGCGGACGCCGCGCAGGTGGTGGACACCCTCCAGGCCGACTTCGACAACCCGGAGTGGGTGCAGCCGAAACACGTGAAGATCGGGGACGCGTTCGCGATCGTCCGGATTCCCCGGTTCGGGGCGAAGTACGCCCGTCCGCTGTACGAGGGCACGACCACCGACGTGCTCCAGCGGGGGATCGGCCACTACGTCGACACCGCCGGGCCGGGCGAGGTCGGCAACCTGGCCATGGCCGGGCACCGCACCACCTACGGCAAGCCGTTCAACAAGATCGCCGAGTTGAAGAAGCGCGACGTGGTCCTGGTCGAGACCAAGGAGACCTGGTACGTGTACCGGGTCACCGGCCACGAGATCGTGGCGCCGAACCAGGTGTCGGTGCTGCTGCCGGTACCCGACGAGCCGGACGCCGAGCCCACCCTGGCAGTCTTGACCATGACCAGTTGCCACCCCGAGTTCAGCGCCCGCGAGCGGTACGTCGTCCACGCCACCCTGGACGCCAGCTACCCGCACGCCCAGGGCGTGCCGGCCGACGTGCTGGAGGTGTCGTGATGTCGTTCTACGGCATGATCTGGCGGCTGCTGCCGGGGCCGACCGCGCTGAAGGTCGTCGAGGCCACGGTGTTGGTGCTCGCCGTGGTCGCGGTGCTGTTCACCTGGGTGTTTCCGCAGCTCGCTCCGTACATGCCCTTCAACGAGACCACCGTCGGGGAATGAGCGGGGTCGAGGCGTGCCACTGACCGAACTGCTGCCGGTGGCGGTCTTCGCGATCAGCTACGCGCTGGACCCGCGCAAGGTCCGCACCGGGCTCTACCTGCTGCTCGCCCTGTTCTGGGCGGTGTTCTCGATCGTGGGCTGGCTCAGCGGCTGGATGGCGAGCATCGACGAGTTCGCCGCGGCGATGGTCATCGTGGTCGCGATCGGGCTCGGGCTGGTCACGGTGGTCGGATTCGCGGGCTTCCTGATCGTCGCCGGCATCGCCCTGCTGCGGCACGAGGGGTACGCGCTGGCGCACATCCTCGGGATCGCCGTCGGCGTCGCCCTGCTGGCCTACACCGGTTTCGCCGTCGTCGTGCTGCGCGTCGACACGCTCGAGCTGTTCGCGTGGCTGTTCCTGCTCGGCCTCCCGGCCGGCTACCTGGGCTTCGCGTTCACGGCGTTCCTGCTCTACGGCAGCCTCTACCCCGCGCTGATGGCGCGCCGGGGCGGACCGGTGGACGCGGTCGTCGTGCTCGGCTCCGGGCTGATCGACGGGCAGGTGCCGCCGCTGCTCGCGTCCCGGCTGCGCCGCGGGCGGGAGGTGTTCGACCGGCTTGCCGAGCGGGGGACGCCGGCCCGCGTGCTGGTCACCTCCGGCGGGCGCGGACCGGACGAGCCGGTGGCCGAGGCCGAGGCGATGGCCGACCACCTGGTGGCGGACGGGATGCCCGCCGACCTGGTGCTGGTGGAGAACGAGTCCCGCAACACCGACGAGAACCTCGGCAACACCGCCGAACTGCTCGCGGCCCACGGGATCACCGGGCCGATCGCGGTCGTGACCAGCGACTTCCACGCGTTCCGGGCGGCGCTGCTGATGCGCAGGCACGGGCTGGCGGGCTACGGGGTGGGTGCCCCCACGGCCGTCTACTACTGGCCGAGCGCGGTGATCCGGGAGTTCTTCGCCGTGCTGCGCGACCACTTCTGGCTGAACGCGGTGCTGCTCGCGCTCAGCGTGGTGCCGATCGTGGTGTACGTGGCGACCGGCCTGGTCGCTCAGCGGTAGCCGAACGCCCGCGCGCCCGGGATCACGTCCGCCTGATCGAGGTCGACGTCGTCCACGTGCCCGGGTCGGGCGGACGTCGAGGGGAACTCCGAGACCAGCCGGATCATCTTGCCGACGGCCTCCGCGTCGCCCTGCGCGCGGATCTCGACCGAACCGTCGGCGAGGTTCTCGGCGTAGCCGGACAGGCCGAGGTAGCGGGCCTCGCCCATCGCCCACCAGCGGAAGCCGACGCCCTGGACGCGGCCGCGGACAGTGATGACCACCGCGATCATGAGGACCTATTCAACCGTGTCGCTTCTCGCTGGTCGAGCGGGTCGAGACCGGGGAAGCGGTCTGGAAGGATGTCGGCATGAGCGAACCGGTCCGCGAAGTACTCACCTGGGAAACGTTCGGCACGGCGGCCCGCGAGCTCGCCCAGATGGTGGTCGACTCGGGCTTCCAGCCCGACCTGATCATGTCGATCACCCGGGGTGGAATGATCCCGGCCGGCACCATGAGCTACGCGATGGGCATCAAGAACCTGCACATCATCAACGTCGAGTTCTACACCGGGGTGGACTCGCGGCTGCCGTTGCCCGTGCTGTTGCCGCCCGTGCCGGCGGCGGTGGACCTGTCGGCCAAGACGGTGCTGATCGTCGACGACGTCGCCGACACGGGGGAGACCCTGCGGATGGTCCGCGACTTCTGCGCCGAGCACGTCGCCGAGACCCGCACCGCCGTGCTGTATGAGAAGCCGCAGTCGGTGGTGAAGTGCGACTACGTGTGGAAGCGCACCTCGGACTGGATCTCGTTCCCGTGGTCGAGCGAACCGCCGCTGGTGGGTACTTCGACGGACAACTGACCACTGGCCAGCACCGGAACCCGGCGCTGGTCAGGGGTTTCGCCAGTCGCCGTGCGGGACGGCCCGGCACCCGTGGATCGAGATGCTGGCGCGCGCGGCGCATCGGGGCGAGAATTCGGGCAAGGCCCTCGTCTGTCAGGGGTCACCGCCAAGGATTTCGGAGTACCGCCACATGCTCCACCCGCTGTCTTCCGCCGACCGCGTCCGATCCCGGACGACCGTCCGGCTCGGTGTCGTGCTGGCCGGGTTCGCCCTGATCGTGGGCCTCGTTCCCGTCCTGCCCGCCCACGCCGCGTCCGCCGGCGTCCCGCTGAGCCCCGGCAGTTCCGGCTGGGCCAAGGTCTCCGGCACGCGCACCACCTCGATCGCCTCCGCGGCGGTGACGATCCCCTCCGCGATCCCGGTGACGTTCGGCTTCCAGTTCCGGGCCGGCTCGACGGCCTCGGGCTACCGGGCCCGACTGACGGTCACGGCGGACGGCTCGGTGAGCGGGTCGTTCAGCCGGGTCGCCTCCGGGAACGAGACCATGCTGGACGGCACCACGTCCCTCGGCCTCCAGGTGCGGCCCGGCCAGGTGGTCCACCTGGAGGCGGCGGCCGCGGCGAAGAGGACGGTGCGGCTGTACCTTCGGGCCTGGCTCGACGACACGATCAAGCCGCCCACCTGGCAGCTGACCGCGAAGGACTCCTCCAGCCGGCGGATCAGGACGTCCGGGCGTACCTACCTGTGGGCGGAGCCCGGGGCCGGCACCCAGCCCGGCACCCTGGCCTGCAGCGCCGTGTCGGTGCGCTCCTACTCCGCGGGCAGGGCGGCGGCCGTCGGGGTCGTCGCACCGGAGCCGAACAGCGACCTGTTCTCGATCGGGGTCATCCCCGACACCCAGGACGAGACGAACAACACCGCCAACACCCCGTTCCTGAACAGGGTCCACTGGATGGTGGCGAACACGTCCCGGTTCGACCTGCGCTACGTGTTGCACACCGGGGACATGACGAACTGGGGCTGGCTCGACTCCAGCCAGCTCGCCCGCGCCGGAGCAGCCATAGACGTGCTCCGGAATGCCGGCCTTCCCTACTCGCTCGCCATCGGGAACCACGACACCGAGGCGGTCGGCTGGAACGGGGTGGCCGGGTCCAGCGGGTACGGCGGCTCCGCGTACATGTACAACCCGGAGTGCCCTGCCACGCTCGGCGCGGACGCATGCAAGTCCGGGCTGCTGGTGCGCCGGACCGACGCCTTCAACCAGACGTTCCCGCTGAGCAGCATCCAGAACGTCGGTGGCGCGTACGAGAGCGGCCGGATCGACAACAACTGGACCACGTTCAGCGCGAACGGCACCCGCTGGCTGGTGCTGACCCTGGAACTGTGGCCCCGCAGGGAGGTCGTGGCGTGGGCGAAGGACGTCGTCGCGAGCCATCCCAACCACAACGTGATCGTGCAGACCCACAGCTACCTCACCGGCAGCGGGAAGATCTGGACCTCGAACGGTGGCTACGGCGCGACCAGCCCGAAGTACCTCTACGAAAAGGTGATCAAGCCGTACGCCAACGTCTCGCTGGTGTTCTCCGGCCACACCGGGAAGTTCCGGCAGCGCACCGACAGCTACGGGGGGCACCGGGTGGTCTCGTTCCTCGGCAACAAGCTCAGCGGTTGGGGCAACGACCCGGTCCGGATCGTCACGATCAACACGGCGACCGGCGTGGTCTCCAGCGCGGTCTACAACCCGCTGCAGGGCGACACCATCGACGTGACCTCGAGCCGGATCAGCATCATCCGGTGACGCGGGCCCGTCCGGTGCCCGCGACGGCGACGCCGGCCAGGACGGCGACGAGCCCGAGCCACTGCACGGGGCCGAGTCGCTCACCGAGCACGACGACGCCCAGCAGGGCCGCCGTCATCGGCTCGGCCAGCCCGAGCGTGATCGCGGTCGAGGCGGACAGGTGGCGCAGCGCCGTCCCCATCAGCAGGTAGGACACCACGACCGTGACCAGGCCGAGCCAGGCGGCCATCGCGAGCCCATCGGGCCGGGCGAGCCAGGTGTTGTCGGTGAACGGCAGGACGGCGGCTCCGATCAGCCCGCTGGCGCCGATCACGGCCGCGGTGGTGGGCAGCGGTGCCGTGCCGCGCTGGATGAGGGTGGAGGTTGCGACGGCGTAGCCGGCATACCCGGCGCCGGCGACGAGGGAGGCGAGGACGCCGAGCGGCTGCAGCCCGACGGCGCTGCCGGGCACGCCGGACAGCAGCACGATGCCCGCCACCGCCAGCGCGGTGGCGACGGCCCAGCGCCGGGTGGGCGGCCGGCCGCGCAGCACGTCGAAGACACCGGCGAACAGGGGGCTCGAGCCCAGCGCGATCACGGTGCCGACCGCGACGCCGTTGAGCCGGGTGCCGTAGAAGAAGGTGGCCTGGAACGCCATTACGCTGAAGCCGCCCAGCAGCACCCAGCCGGCCTTCGCCGACCAGCGGGGCCATCGCCCACCGTGGTGTCGCAGCCACCAGACGACGCCGATTCCGAGCAGGGCGGACCCGCCGACCACCTGGCGCACCGCTCCGACGCTGAGCGGGCTCGCCTGTGCCGGCCCGAGCGCCTGCGCCGTGCCGGTGGTGCCGAACAGGACGGCCGCCGCGATCATCATCAGCGCGGAGCGCCAGTCACGCTCCTCTGGGGCCGCAGGCCGGCTCGGTTCGGGCACGGCGGCAAGGGTAGCGACGGGGCGGCCCTTCGTGACACCACGCTCGTTCCTCGCGTGGCTCCTCAGGGACCGGTGGGGGAGGGAGCTCTCGCGTGGCTCCTCAGGGACCGGTGGGGGAGGGAGTTCTCGCGTGGCTCCTCAGGGACCGGTGGTTCCCCACCGACGCTCCCTGAGGAGCGGGCCGGTGAGGGACGAGCCGGTTCGCGTCACGAAGGGGCCTCCGGGCGGGTGGGGTGGTTCCTCAGGGACCGGGGGTTCCGCGTCCGGGCGGGTGGCGTCACGAAGGGGCGTCCGGGCGGGTGGCGCTACCCCTCGAGAGTGCGCTCGAACAGCGCGCGCACGTGGCCGGGCAGGTCGGGCTCGGCGACCTCCACGTCCAGCGCCGCGGCGTGGCAGACCACGCCGTAGCAGAACGCGTCCGGCTGCGGCTCGCTCGCCGCCGCCAGCGCGGGGAGGGTCTGTTCGACCAGCAGACCGGCCCAGGCCCGTCGGTCGCTGCGCGGCAGTTCGGCGAGGCTCGTCCGGCGCTCCCGGACGATGCCGGCGAAGCCTCCGGTGCGGCGGACCAGCAACTGGGCGTTCGGGTCGATGCCGTCGCCGCCGGACGGAGGGGCGTCCGTGGTGGTCCCGCCCACCCCGACGGTCGCCCAGCCCTCGCGGACGGCCGCAGCCTCCGCGCCGTCGCCGAACCGCGCGACCGCGGCGTCGACGGTGAGGCCGGCGAAGGTGGCGAAGTCGCACCCCGGCTGGATGTCGGTGCCGGTGAGCACGTCGTACCAGACCCGCCCGACGGTCTCCCAGGCGTGGCCCCCGATCGCGGTCGCGGCCAGCGCGAACGCCCGGTTCGGGATGCCCGAGTTGTAGTGCACACCGCCGTTGTCGGCGCTGGTGTGCACGTAGCCACTCATGTCGGCGGGCTGCGGATCCTTGCCCAGTCGCGGGTCGTCGTAGGCGGTGCCGGGGTGCAGCATGTTGCGCAGCGCGACCCCGTCCACGCCGGGCAGCAGCAGGTCGGCGCCGACCAGCCAGTCGGCCTCCGCGGCGGTCTGCCCGGCGTGGAACTGCGCCACCAGCACGCCGAACACGTCGGAGACCGACTCGTTCAGCGCCCCGGACTGGTTGCGGTAGGTGAGGCCGGCGGTGTGCTCGGTGACGCCGTGGGTGAGCTCGTGGCCGATCACGTCCAGGCTGGCGGTGAACCGGCCGAAGATCACGCCGTCCCCGTCACCGAAGACCATCCGCTCGCCGTTCCAGAAGGCGTTCTGGTACCCCTCGCCGTAGTGGACGGTGCCGAGCAGGGCCATGCCCGCGGCGTCGATGGAGTTGCGCCCGTAGACCTCGTCGAACAGCGTCCAGGTGGCCCCGAAGCCGTCGTAGGCCTCGTCCGTCGCCGGGTCGCCCGTGGCCGGGGCGCCCTCGGTGCGGACCACCTCTCCGGGCAGGTCCTCGGTGTGGCCGGCGTCGAAGATCTCCCGGGACGGCCCGGACGTGGTCGCCGTGCCGCCGGCGATCACGGTGGGGGCGGTGTGCCGGGATCGTGCGCGGCGCTTCTCCGCGTCCGCGACCAGGGTGGCGCGTGCGGACTCGGCGATCGGCTCGCTGCCCTCGGCGAGGTGCTGCAGCAGGTACGGCGGGACGATGTGGGCGACGGGGTGGTCCATGGGTCCAGCATGCCGCGCGGGTCGGACAAATGCAGGAGCGGCCGACGCGGTCACCGCTTTCAGGAGATTCTTCGCCGGCGGCCCTTGCGGGGGCGAACGGGGCGGCGTAGACAGGAAGATACGCAGAAGCCGTCGATGCGGAAGAGCCTTCGGGAAGTCACCGCAACGGCAGAAGCGGTCGAGTGGTTTCCGGATGGATTGCCGACGACGCTGTCGCCGACGCCCGCCGAGACGGACGGGCAGATCTCAGAGCCACTTGAGTCCGGGAGCCGTCCTCCCCCGAACACACAGCGAAGGCCGGGCCATCAACAACCCGGCCTTCGCGCTTGTCCGGGCTCAGCCCACCCGTTCGGCGATGTCGGCGACCTCGGCACCGAGGGCGGCCAGCGCGGCGTCGGCGTCCACCAGGACGGTGGCACCGGGCTCGCCGGCGCCGAGCGAGATGGTGCGACCGGCGACGCTCGCGTCCGCCACCACCGGCCAGGCGACCCGCGAGCCGAACGGGGTGATCGTGCCGCGCCGGTAGCCGGTGGCGGCGAAGGCGGCGTCCGCGTCCGGCATCGACAGCCGGCTCACGCCCAGGTGAGCGCGCAGCTTCGGCCAGGCGATCTCACGGTCGCCCGGCACGAGCACGAACAGGTAGTCGTCGGTGCCGCGGCGGACGACGAGGGTCTTGATGATGTCGCGCGGCTCCAGCCCGCGCAGTGCCGCGGCCTCGCCCAGGGACTTCGCCGGCCGGTGCCGCACGACCCGGTAGGGCACGCCGGCAGCGGCCAGGGCGGCTTCGGCGGGCGCTTCGAGGGGCTCAGCCAACGCCGGCCGATCAGTTGTGGAGGTACTCGAGCAGGTGGTTGCGCTCGTCGGTCAGCTGGTCGATCCGGAACTTCACGACGTCGCCGATGGAGATGATCGCGGTGAGCTTGCCGTCCTCGTCGACCACCGGCAGGTGCCGGATCCGCGAGTAGGTCATGGTGTGGCCGGTCGCCTCGAGCGAGTCCTGGGGGGTGCAGGTCTTGACGTTCGCGGTCATGATCGCCGAAACCGGCTGGGTGAGCACGTCCGTGCTGTCGGCGAGGTGCCGGACGACGTCCCGCTCGCTGACGATGCCGGAGATCGTGGCGCCATCCTCGCTGACCACCACGGCGCCGATGTTGTTCCGGCCGAGCAGCTCGACGAGCTCGGCGACAGTGGCGGCGGGGGGGATGGTGACCACGTCCGCGCCCTTGCTGCGGATGATGTCCTCGATCTTCATACCTCGGACGCTACCCCGGGCGGCGACCCGGCACCAGAGGACACGGGGTGCGGCAAGTGCCCGGATGGGACGGGTGTGTCGCCGCGGCGCGGCCGGTAGGGTCTCGCGCTGTGACCGAGCAGCACCCGCAGACCCGGGCCGTCCGGGCGGGAATCAACACCGACCCCGTCCACGGTGCCGTCGTGCCGCCGGTGTACCTGTCGACGACCTACTCTTTTCCCGCCTTCGGCGAGCCGGGTGCCTACGACTACAGCCGGGCCGGCAATCCCACCCGCTCGGTGCTGGCGGACGCGATCGCCGATCTCGAGGGCGGCGCCGGGGGCGTCGTCACGGCGTCCGGCATGGCGGCGATCACGACGACCGTGCTCGCCCTGCTGCCGCCCGGCGGCACGCTGGTCGCCCCGATCGACTGCTACGGCGGTTCGTGGCGGCTGTTCGACGCCCTCGCCCGCACCGGACGCCTGCAGTTGCGGCTGGCCGACCTGAGCGAGGAGTCGACCTGGCCCGACGCGCTCGCCGGCGCCGACCTGGTCTGGCTGGAGACCCCGTCCAACCCGCTGCTGCGGATCACCGACATTGCGGCGCTCGGCGCGGCCGCCCATGCCGCGGGGGCGCTGGTGGTGGCCGACAACACTTTCGCGAGCCCGGTCGTGCAGCGTCCGCTCGAGTCCGGCGCGGACGTGGTGGTGCACTCGGCCACGAAGTACCTCAACGGGCACAGCGACGTGGTCGCAGGGGCGATCGTCGCGGCGTCCGCGGAACGGGTGGCCGACCTCGCCTGGTGGGCGAACACGCTCGGCGCCACCGGCGGCGCACTGGACGCCTACCTCGCGCTGCGCGGGCTGCGCACGCTGCACCTGCGGATGGCCGCTGCGCAGGCGAACGCCGCCGCCGTCGTCGAACTGCTGGGCTCGCACCCGGCCGTCCGGGCTGTCCACTACCCGGGCCTGGACGCGCACCCGCAGCACCAGCTCGCCGTCCGGCAGATGCAGGGCTTCGGCGCGATCGTCACCTTCGAGGTGGGCGGCGAGGCCGCGGTCCGGGCGCTCGTGGACGGGCTGGAGTGCTTCTGCCTGGCCGAGAGCCTTGGCGGGGTGGAGTCGCTGGTCTCGCACCCGGCGACGATGACCCACGCGGCGATGCCGCCCGACGTGCAGGCCGCCGCCGGGATCACCGACGGGATGCTGCGGCTCAGCCTGGGCGTCGAGGACGCGTCCGACCTGGTCGCGGACCTGCGCGCCGGGCTCGACCGCGCGGCGTCCGCCGGCTGAGGATCTCACAGTGAATCCGCCTCCTGTACTCAGGAGGCAGGTTCACTCTGTGTGCAGGATGGAGGCATGCAGTACGAGTCGTGGATCGACCGGCAGATCCGGGAGGCGATGGAGCGGGGCGAGTTCGACGACCTGCCCGGCGCGGGTCGTCCGCTGCACCTGGATGACGACCCGGACTGGTGGGTGAAGGCGAAGATCGCCCGGGAGAACCTGGAGCCGCTGCTGCCCACGCCGCTCGCCCTGCGCCGCGAGGTGGAGCGGTTGCCGGAGACGCTGGCCGACGCGCGCACCGAGGCCGAGGTGCGCGAGATCGTCGCCGATCTCAACGCCCGGATCAAGGAGAGCTACCTGCGTCCGCACGACGGCCCGAGAGTGGTGGTGGGCATCGTGGACGCGGACGCCGCGGTGGCCCGCTGGCGCGAGGGTGGACCGAGTTAGGAACCGTCCCCAACCTGGTCCGGACCGAGTAGGGGACGGTTCCTAACTCGGTCCACCCCGGCGGTCTCGACCGGC
>JBDHZJ010000018.1:0-15753 GCA_039811825.1 Propionicimonas sp. | reverse complement strand
GGAACCGCCGGTGATGAAGAACCCCGACCCCAACGCCACCACCGCCGAGACGCCCGAGACGTCCGAGACGCCGACGCCCTCCGCCACCCCGAGCGAGACGCCGACGCCGACGCCCACCCCGACCGTCACTCCGACGCCCGTGCCCGCCCCGGAGGATTCCGGTGCGCTGTGGTGGGTGATCGGGGCCGGCGCCTTGGCCGTGGTCGCGGCAGCTGTCGGTGCCTGGTTGTACAGCCGCCGCCGACAGGACTGAGCCCCGCTCAGCCGGACGGGTGGTCCCGGCGCACTCGCGTCGACAGGACGCGGGTGAGCTGGCCGGCCGCCACGCAGATCGCGGCACCGGCGAACCGCATCGCCGTGGCCTGGTTGACCCGGCCACTCCAGCCGCCCCAGAAGTCGAGGTAGTTGTTCACGACCTTGTTCGGGATCGGTTCGGCGAGCCGGTTGAACCAGAACGTGCCGAGCCCGGCGACCACCAGTTCCGGGACGCTCGCGCGCACCGCCAGCCCGCCCACGACCAGGGCCAGCGGCACCACCATGTAGCTGACGAACCGGTGGATGTCGGTCCCGCCCATGAACACGAGGGCGAAGACGAACGCCGAGTAGGCGACCAGGTAGCGCTGCAGGTCACGCCCGAGGCCGCGCCACACCTCGCCGAACCGGGTCGGCGTGAACAGCATCAGCGCGGGCACCGCGTAGGAGACGTAGCCGAGCAGGATGTTCAGGTGCCGGGTCCAGAACGTGAGCAGCCGGGCCATGTCGCCGACGAAGGTGTCGATGTCGACGGTCTGGCGGCTCTTCACCACCGGGATCAGCATCCGCGGCAGCACGACCGCCACGAACAGCGCGGCGACGAACGGCAGTGCCCAGCGGGCCAGCGCCTTCCAGTCCCGGTTCCAGGCGAGCATGACCACGGCCGCGAGCAGCGGCACCACGGTGAACTCCCGGATCGGCGCCCCCAGCACGGTCAGCGCGATCAGCCAGCCCCACCGTCGCCGGTACGCGGCGAGCGTGGCCAGGATGACGATCGGGTAGGCGAGGTGGTCCGGCCGGAACGGGTCGAACACCAGGAACCGGATGTTCCACACCGACAGCGCGGTGACCACCCAGCCCGCCCAGGCCGCCCGGACCGAACGGCTCACCGTGACCACCAGATAGAACACCGACACCAGTTGCAGCACGGCCCCGGCCCAGGCGACCAGCCGGAAGCCCGTCGGCAGCACGACGCCGAGCACGTCGGAGAGCACCCGGGCCAGCATCGGGGTGCCCCACCGGTAGGCGAACGGCGAGGTCATGGTCTCGTAGGCGAACCACTCCCTGGCCATCCGCAGGTAGCGGACGTTGTCCCAGCTGAACCGCTTGGTGTTGATCAGCGTCGTGGTGAGTTCGAACGCCGCGACCACGGCGAGGCTGGCGGCGACGACGATGAGTGCGGTCACCCACCAGCGTCCGCCGATCCACCTCAGGGGCGTGGCGGAGCCTTCGGCGGACGGATCGGTCGCCTGCCCGGCGGGGGCGTCAGCCATGCGCCCCGTCCGCGTCCGTGCGGCCGTCCGGCCCGTCCCAGCCGGCGTCGGCGAGCTCGTGGAACAGCGTCGACCAGCGACGCAGGAAGACCGGCTCGGTGAAGTCCTCCGCGGACAGCGCCGAGGCGTCCACCAGCCGCTGGTGCAGCGCGGGATCCTGCATCACCTCGACGATCTTCGCGGCCATCGCCTTCACGTCGCCGTACTTCACCAGGCAGCCGTTCTCGCCGTCGGTGAGGATGTCGGCCGGACCGTAGCGCAGGTCGTAGCTGATCACTGGGCAGCCGTGCATCAGGCTCTCCTGCAGGGTGAGCGGCGCACCCTCGAAGCGGCTGGTCAGCAGCGACATCCCGGCGCGCTGGTAGGCGGCGGCGGGGTCGCGGGTGTAGCCCATCAGTTTCACCCGGTCGCCCACGCCGAGGCGCTCGATCTGCGCCTGCAGGGTCGGCTCGACCAGCGGCCCGTTGCCGTAGATCTCGAGCCGCGCGTCGGGGACGGACTTGAGCACCAGCGCGAACGCGGCGATGGCGTGGTCGAGCTGCTTCTGCGCGTCGAGCCGGCTCATCATGATCGCGAGCTTGCGGTCGCGCTCGATGCCCGGCTTCAGGTGGGGCGTGCGGGCCGGGTGCGGGACCACCCGGAAGGTGTCCCTGCGGCCCACGTGCGCCTCGGCCTCGGCGCGCTGGGTGCGGGTGAGGAAGACGACCGCGTCGGAGTCCTTCTCCCGCGACAGGCACGGCTGGTAGGCGGGGCGAATGCTGTGGATGTCGGCGTACGGCGGGTTGATGTGGGCGTTGTGGATGACCAGCACCTTCTTGACGTTCGGCCGCCGGTACGACAGCACGATGTCGTCGATGAACCGGTCCTCGTTGGTGAGGAAGGTGGGCCGGTCGCCGATCAGTTCATCCAGGCAGGTGTGCAGCACCGGCGTCCACGCATTCGGGTCGACCGGGTTGCGGACCGGCTGGCCGTCGGCGTCGAAGTAGACCACCCGGAAGGTGTCCAGGTTCACCCCGTTGCTGTTCAGCATCGACCAGTGGTTGAGCTGGGGCGTGCCGTCGTTCGCGTAGTAGATGCTCTCCCGCGGGTAGTTGTTCACCGGGTCGACGTAGGAGATTCGGCGCAGGGTGCCGTCCAGGCGGAACTCCTCCCGGCTGATCCGGATCCGGTTCTCGTTCCAGCGGTCCCGCAGGATCATCCGGCCCGCGTAGTCGTAGCGCTTCCAGAGCCGGTACACACCCCGCTCGTCGAAGAAGCGGTAGACCGGCTGGTCCACCTCCTTGATCCAGCGCAGCCCGGGCTCCTCCAGCGGGTACTCGATCGGGGGGCCGTCGTGCACGGTGGCGTCGGGGTAGTAGTCGAGCAGGCTGACCAGCCGCACGCCCGGCGCCAGCGCGCCCCGCTCCCGCCAGGCGTGGGACAGGTCGTCCAGCTCGGCGGAGGGGACGGCCGTGACGATCACCGACTCGGTCCCGTACTTCTCGTAGAAGAGCCGGGTCTTGGTCAGGATGGACGCCGTCCGGCCGGCGAAGTGCCGCGGCAGCCCGCCGACGATGTAGACGTACTGGACGTCGGGCAGCGGGCGCTCCGGCCCGATCGGGTCCTCGCGCAGGTCGAGCACCGGTTCCGGTGCCGACTTCGGCTTCGGCTTCGGCGGGGGAGCGAATCCGAGCGTGGCGCGGACCTTTCGGATCACCCGACGGGCTAACTCTCCGGGGTGGGGCGAGGGCATGCGGCCGTCCTTTCTCCGTCGGATAGTCTAGGCACCCGGAAATCTGCTCAGGAGCGTCCAGTGCGAGTGATCACGTACGGCACCTTCGACCTCTTCCATGAAGGGCACCGCCGCCTTCTGGAACGGGCGAAGGCGCTCGGAGACTATCTCATCGTGGGAGTCACGACGGAGAACTACGACGACTCCCGGGGCAAGCTGAACGTCGCCCAGAGCCTGATGGACCGGATCCGCAACGTCACCGACTCCGGGCTCGCCGACGAGGTGATCATCGAGGAGTACGAGGGCCAGAAGGTCCAGGACATCCAGAAGCACGGCGTCGACATCTTCGCGATCGGCTCGGACTGGCTGGGCAAGTTCGACTACCTGCGGGACTACTGCGACGTGGTCTACCTGGACCGGACCAAGGGCGTCTCCAGCACCCAGCTGCGCAACGAGTCCGCGGGCGTGCTGCGGGTCGGGGTGGCCGGTTCGGGACGGATCGCCGCCCGGTTCGTCGCGGAGGCCCGGTTCGTCAGCGGCGTCAACGTCGAGGCGGTCTACTCGCGCAAGTACGCGAACGCCAAGGACTTCGCCGCCCGGCTCGAGCTGGAGTGGGCGAACGAGAGCTACGACGACATGCTCAAGCACGTCGACGCCGTCTACATCGCCACGCCGCACTCCACCCACTACGACTACGCCCGACGCGCCATCGAGGCCGGCATCCACGTGCTCTGCGAGAAGCCGATGACGCTGTCGCAGGACCAGACCGCCGACCTCTTCGAGCGGGCGGCGGAGGCCGGCGTCGTGCTGCTCGAGGCCGTCAAGACCGCCTTCTCGCCCGGGTTCCAGCGGATGGTCGCGGTGGCCCGCAGCGGCTCGATCGGACGCGTCCGCTCGGTCGACGCGACCTTCACCAAGCTGGTCGGCTCCGGACGCGAGCTGCGCGGCGACGACGGCGGCAGCATCTCGGAGCTGGCCACCTACCCGCTGCTGGCGGCGGTCAAGCTGCTGGGCACCGGCTACGAGGATCTCCGCACGGTGTCGCTGCGGCCCGAGGACTCCGAGGTCGAGGTGTTCTCCCGGATCGACCTCACCTACCCGCACGCCGTGGCGTCCGCCCGCACCGGGATCGGGGTCAAGGCCGAGGGCGAACTGATCGTGGCGGGCTCGGCGGGCTACATCTACGTCCCGGCACCGTGGTGGCTGACCGAGTACTTCGAGGCCCGGTTCGAGGACGGTCGGCAGAACAAGAAGTACTACTACAAGTTCGACGGGGACGGCCTCCGCTACGAACTCGCCGAATTCGCGTGGATGATCCGCAACCATGCCGCAGAATCGTTCCGGCTGCGCCCCGCCGAGTCGATCGCGATGGCCGGGATGATCGAGCGGGCGCGCGCCGAAGCCGTGATCATCCGCTGAGCGGACCGTACTGAGGAGATTCCTTGCGCCTGGGACCCGTCACCACCCTGTACCGGATCGCCCGCCGGCTGCCCGCCCGGCTGGGCGCCAGGGAGGACACCTGGTACTACCCCGCCTACGTCGGCAGCAGGCAGGTCGTGCGACGCACGGTGAACGCGGTCAGCTGGGCGCAGCTCGGCTGGGTCGGGTCGATCCGGTCGGCGCGCTGGGTCGGCGACTCCACCTACGAGGTGGCCGGGTGGGCGTACGAACGCGGGTACGGCTTCGAGGAAACGCCCACCGTGGAGGTGGTGTTCCACGCGCGGGGGTGCGAGCCGCTCGCCGCGACGGTGTTCAACTACGACGAGATCCTGGCGAACTCCCGGATCCGTGGCGCCCGGCACGACTACACGAACACCGGGTTCGTCGCCGAGATCGACGCAGCGGAGCTGATCCGGCGCAGTGGCGGTCGCGCCCGGACCTGGCATGCCGAGATCACGGTCCGTGGCACCGAGCGCACCGTGCGCGGCCACTTCGCCCGGCGGATCTTCCCCGGCTCGGGGCTGCTGCCGCTGCCGAAGACCTTCGGCGGCGTACAGGTGGTGCCCGGCTGGAGCCCCGTCAACGGCCTGCGCCTGCACGTGGGCACGCCCGCGGCGCTGGCCACCGAGGTGCAGATCGTCGACCGGCGGCTGGACGTGACCTTGCAGCTCAACGGCATCGAGGTGGCCGAGGCCCGGCTGGAGTCGCCCCAGGGCGTCACCAACCTCGTCGTCCAGCCACTGGAGGAGGAGGGACGCGTCCGGCTCACCGGCCTGGTGCCCCTGGTGGATCCCTACGGCCACTCCAGCCTGCTGGATCCCGGTGAGGACGAGGACCTGTTCTCGCCCGAGCTGGAGGGGATCGCCCTGCCGGTGCTCAGCTACCGGGTGCTGGTCACCGACACGAAGGGCCGTGAGCACGCCGTACGCACCGCAGCCGCTCCGGTCGACCGCACGGTCTGGCCGGCCGCTCCGCCGCTGACCTACAGCGCGCACGACGGCACTCTGCGGCTGCGCGACACCGAGGCGATGCTGGTGGTCACGGACGCGAGGATCGTCACCGAGCCGGAGTTCGGCCTCCAGGTGTCCGGGCGGGTCCTCGGTGACCTCGCCGGGGCGAGGATCGACCTCGTAGGGCCGCGCGCGGAGCGGCCGATGCGTGTCACCTGGCATCCGGACCGCACCTTCGAGGGGTTCGCGCCGTGGCTGGCGTCCACCTGGGGAGGGCCGGAGCTGCCGCCGCCGTCCGGTCAGTACACCCTGCGCGGCCACACCGCCGGGGGGTCCTGGTTCAGGATCGCCACGGCCATGGCGCTGATCGACCGCGCGCCGGAGCGGGTCGAGTCCGAGTGGTTCACCTGCATGCTCGGCGTCGGTACGGGTCGCCGCCTGGTCTGCAGCCTCACCGTCCCCTGGAAGCCGAAGGAGTACGGGTCCTATCGGCAGCACCGGATGCGCGTCCACTTCCAGCGGCCGGACCTGCCCGTGGCGGACCAGTTCTACTTCGAGTCGTTCATGGGGCAGGGGGTCACCTGCAACCCGTACGCCCTCGACCGGGAGCTGGCGAGCCGCCATCCCGACGCCAAGCGGTACTGGGGCGTGGCAGACCGCTCGGTCGCGGTGCCGGAGGGTGCCGTCGCCGTCGTCCGCGGCAGCAGGGCGTGGTGGGCGGCCCGGCAGACCTCCCGGTTCGTGGTCACCAACGAGTGGATGACCAACACCTACGAGCACAACCCGGCCCAGTTCCTGCTGCAGACCTGGCACGGCACGATGTTCAAGACCATCGGCCTCGACCGCAAGGGCACCGACATCCTGACCCGGCAGGCCCTGCTGAACGAGCGGTCGAAGTGGGATGTGCTGCTCTCCCAGAACGGGCACAGCACCGGCATCTTCCGCACCGCCTACGCCTGGGAGAAGGACATCTGGGAGGAGGGCTACCCGCGCAACGACGCCCTGGTCACCCAGCCGCGCGGGCCCGTCCGGCAGATGCTGGGCATCCGGGAGGACCAGATCGCCCTGCTCTACGCCCCGACCTGGCGGGAGAACCAGGAGGAGCTGGTCACCTTCCTGGACCTGGCCCGGCTGATGACGGATCTCGGCGACCGCTACGTGCTGCTGCTGCGCGGCCACACCCGGACCATGGGCTTCGGCGCGGACGTGCAATTGCCCGGGGTGATCGACGTGACCAGCTACCCGAACATCACCGACCTCTACCTGGCCGCGGACGCGATGATCACCGACTACTCCTCGGTGATGTTCGACTACTCGGTGACCGGCCGTCCGATGGTCTTCTTCGTGCCCGACATCGAGGAGTACAGCGGTTCGCTGCGCGGCACCTACTTCGATCTGGGCAGCGAGGCACCCGGACCGGTGCTGACCACGCAGGACGAGGTGCTGGACGCGGTGGTCAACCTCGACGCGAACGTTCCGGCGCACGCTGCGAAGTACACGGCCTGGCAGCGGAAGTTCAACAGCCACGACGACGGCAACTCCTCCGGCCGGGTGATCGACCGGCTGCTCGACCTCGGCTGACGTCAAGCCGGGCAGGGCCGCCTCCGCGGGCCGGCTCAGCGCAGGACGGTGGTCGCCCGGATCATGTTGTGGTCGGACGGGATCATGCCGACGAAGTTGTACTCGGCGTCGATGTCGACCACGGTCTCCCACTCGGGCACCTCGATGCCGGGGGAGGTGAAGATGTAGTCGATGTTCGAGCCGTTGATGCCGTCGGTGTGCCGGGCGACCGGTTCGTAGGCGTTCAGGGTGTTGACGTTCGTGTGGATGCGCTTGTCCACGGTCGCGCCCCTGGTGGTGTCGGTGGACTCGTCGAAGTTGCCGAGCGGGTCGATGAAGCCGGCATCGAGCACCGCGGTGCGCGGGGCGTTGTCGGGGCTGCTCCACTTGTGCGAGTTGAAGTCGCCCACGATGTAGGCGGGCAGCCCCGGGTTGCGGTTGGCGACCACGTCGAGGAGCCTCTCGGTCTGTGCGACCCGCAGTTCGTAGTAGCCGTCGTCCTTGCGGTACTCGAGGTGGGTGTCGGCGAAGAAGAACTTCTGGCCGCTCTTCCTGTGCAGGAAGATCGCCCACGCCACGTAGCGGTCGTTGTCGGATTCGTTGATCTCGGGCAACAGCTTCGACCCCTCGTCGAGCAGGGTCAGCACCGAGGAGTCGTAGATGATCTTGCTGTCCTGGGAGGCGCCCCGGTCGGCGTAGACGCAGTTGGTGGGCGTGGTGGACTTCACGCAGTTGTTGCGATGGATGTTGGTGAGCTTGTAGGGCTTCCCGAGCCGATTCACCAGGTCCTCGAACTGGGCGAGGTTGATCTTCGCGCCGGCGCCGTCGTCGGCCCGCAGCCAGGCCTGGGACGCCTCCTGCGCGCCGATCACGTCGAGGTCCTGATCGAGGATGGTCTGCACGACCGCGTCCCGGCGTTCGTACCAGGACAGGCCCCCGGTGCAGTTCGCGCACTTCACGTTGTAGGAGCCCACCCGGATGGTCGCCGGATCGGGGTCGGCCGTGGTGGCCTTCTCGATCTCGCTGTACGGGCTGCGGGTGGCGCCCCGCTTCCTGGTCACGACCTTGACCTTGAAGTAGTACGTGGTGGCCGCGTCGAGCCCGGTCAGGGTGTAGCCGGTGCCGCGCACCTTCTTCGTGGTCGCGCCGTCCATCTCCTTGTTGTCTGCCCACTTCAGCCGGTAGGTGCCGGGACCGCTGCGGTCCCAGGACACCGACAGCCGGTCCCAGCCCGGAGACGTCGCCGCGAGTCCGCCCGGGACCAGGTACTTGTAGGAGAGCTTCGTCCGCGTCCGCACCGAGTACCGCTCGGAGTAGGCGCTCAGCGACGTGCCGTCGGTGTCGATCACCCGCACCGTGACGTAGTAGGTGGTGCCACGGGCGAGCCCGGTCACGACGGCGGTGGGCGAGGTCGCGCGCAGGTAACGGGACTTCGCCATGGACGAGCGCGACGAGTACCGGATGCGGTAGCCGGGCGCACCCTCGACGGCGTCCCAGGCCAGCGCCACCCCGGTGCCGGCCACCTCGGCGGCCGCAGGCGGGGCCGGCGGCTCGAAGGGGTACGTCGCGGCCGCGGCCGTCGGGGCGTCGAGGGGCAGGCAGAGCAGGACCGACGCGGCCAGCGCGAGCGCGAGCCGTCGGAGCACTGCCGGAATCATCAACGCAGCACCGTGGTCGCCCGGATCAGGTTGTGGTCGGAGGGGATGATGCCGACGAAGTTGTAGTCGGCGTCCACGTTGACGACGGTCTCCCACTCGGGCACCTCGACGCCGGGGGAGGTGAAGATGTAGTCGAGGTAGGAGCCGTTGACGTGGTCGGTGTGCCGGGCCGTCTGCTCGTAGTTGTTGAAGCTGTTCACGTTCGTGTGGATCCGGTGGTCGACGGTGGCGCTCTCGACGGCGTAGGTGTGATCCGGGTTGCCGAGCGGGTCGACGAGGCCGCCCGCCAGCATCGCGGCGCGCGGGCCGTTGTCGGGTTGCGCCCACTTCGAGGAGTTGAAGTCGCCGACGACGTAGCTCGGCAGGCCGGCGCTCTTGGCGGCCACCACCGCGAGTACCTCCTGGGCCTGCTGGATGCGGAGCTGGTAGAACTCGTCGCCCTGCAGGCTCTCCAGGTGGGTGTCGGCGAAGAAGAACTCCTTGCCGCTCGCCTTGTGCCGGAAGACCGCCCACGCCACGAAGCGGCGGTTGCCCAGGCCCTCGAGCCGGGTCAGCTTCTTGGACCCCGACTTCAGCAGGGTGAGCGTGTCGGAGTTGTAGATGATCCGGGTGCCGAGGGAGGCGGCGTGGTACTCGTAGACGCAGTTGGTGGGCGTGTCGGGGTTCACGCAGTTGTTGCGGGCGCTGTTGGTGATCTTGTACGGGCTGCCCAGGCGCTTGACCAGGTCGTCGAACTGGGACTTGTTGATCTTGTCGCCAGCGCCTGCGTCGGCCCGCAGCCAGCCCTGGGACGCCTCCTGGACGCCGATCACGTCGAGGTCCTGGCCGAGGATGGTCTGCACCACGGCCCCCCGGCGTTCGTACCAGGACAGGCCGCCGAGGCAGTTCGCGCACTTCACGTTGTACGACCCGACCCGGACGGTCGCCGAGTCCGCCGTCAGTGTCGTGCCCGCCACGGTGCCGGTGTAGCGGCTACGGGAGGCGCCGGACGCCGCGTCCACCGCCTTCACCCGGACCCAGTAGCGGGTGACGGCCGCCAGCCCGGTGATGATGTACCGCGTGCCGGTCGTCGTCGCCGTCACCGCGCCGTCCATCGCCTTGTTGTCGGCCCAGGAGACCCGGTAGGCGGCGGGCGAGCCCTGGTTCCAGGAGGTCTCGATCGTGTTCGCGCCGGTCGGCACCACGGCCAGGCCGGTCGGGGTGAAGTAGCTCCGCTTGAGCGCCGCCGGCGTCCGGAACCGGACCTTGGCCGAGTACGCGCCCAGCGACTTTCCGCTGGCGGAGGTCACCCGGACCCGGGCGTAGTACGTGCGGCCGGGACGCAGCCCGGTCAGGGTGGCCGTCCAGTCATCGGTCCGCACCGAGCGCGGGTTGGTCATCCGGCTGGAGGTCGAGTACTGCACCCGGTAGGACGACGCGCCCGCAACCTTCCGCCAGGCCAGGCCCGCCTCGGTCCCGGCCACGGCGGTGGTCCGCAGCCGGGTCGGCGCCGCGTACTTCTGCGCCGCGGACGCGCCCTGCGGGGCGAGGCCGGGCAGGCTGAGCGCCAGGACGAGGGCGGCGAGGACGCCGGTCAGGCGCCGGGTCAGTACGGGGAACACGGGTTTCTCTCCTTGGGGAAGGCGACCTCGTCGGTGAGGCTGCTGGGCGGACCTCCTGCGTCCGCTTGGTCAGGTCAGCTGATCACCGTCGTCGCACGGACCATGTTGTGGTCGGACGGGATGGTGCCGATGAACTTGTTCTTCTTGTTGATCCGCACCACGGTCTCCCACTCGGGCACCTTGATGCCGGGTGAGGTGAAGATGTAGTCGAGGTAGGTGCCGTTCACGTAGTTGTCGTGCTTGGCCTTGCGCTTGTAGTCGTTCCAACTGTCGAAGTTGGTGTGGATCCGGTTGCCGACGATGGCCGCCTGGGCGGAGTACATCGAGGCGTCGAAGTTGCCGAGCGGATCGACGAAGCCGCCTTCGCCGAGCATGATCCGGCGCGGGGCGTTGTCGCGGGCCACCGACCGGCTCCTGCTGTCGTTGACCCGGCTCCACTTGTGCGAATTGAAGTCGCCGACGACGTAGGTCGGCAGGCCGTAGCCCTTCGCTGCGACGACGTCGAGCACCTCGCGCGTCTGCTGCTGGCGCAGTTCGTAGTACCGGGCGCCCTTGCGGGGCTCGAGGTGGGTGTTGGCGAAGAAGAACCGCTTCCCGCTCGCCTTGTCCTGGAAGATCGCCCAGGCGACGTAGCGATCGTTGTCGGCGCCGCTGATGTAGGACAGCGCCTGCGAGCCCTGGCTGACCAGGGTGAGCGTGCTGGTGTTGTAGATGATCTTGGTGCCCTGGGACGCGCCCTGGTCGGCGTAGACGCAACTCCTGGGGGAGTCGGGGTTGACGCAGTTGTTGCGGGCGGTGTTCGCGAGCGCGTACGGGGCGCCCAGCCGGTTCACGAGGTCCTCGAACTGGGACAGGTCGATCTTGCCGTGCTTGCCCTTCAGCCAGCCCTGGCTGGCCTCCTGGATGCCGATCACGTCGACGTTCTGGCCCAGGATGGTGCGGACGACGGCGCCGCGCCGCTTGTACCAGGACTTGCCGCCCTTGCAGTTCGCGCACTTCACGTTGTACGAGGCCACCCGGATCGTCGCGCTGGACGTCGCCGCGGGCGCGACGACGGTCGTGCCGACGACGTCGGCGGCCACGGCGGCGGCCGGGGCCTGGATCGCCGTGAGCGACAGCGCGGAGGCGACGGCGACGAGCACGCCGGCGACCCTGCGACGGGGGAACGCGAACATTAGAACTCCATCTCGGGGGGATGAGAATTTCTCAGCAGGCTAGCTCCGGCACGATCGCGGGGCACACCATTCGCCGGATTCGCCGGGGAATCCTGAACGAGTGGTGGAGAGTCGCTCACGCGCGGGGAACCTTCCTGCTCACGGCAACGTGGTCGTTGCCCGGATCATGTTGTGGTCGGACGGGATGGTGCCGATGAACTTGTTGTCGGAGTCGATGTCGACCACCGTCTCCCACTCCGGCACCCCGATTCCGGGCGAGGTGAAGATGTAGTCGAGGTAGGTGCCGTTGACGTAGTCGTCGTGCTTCGCTACCCGCTCGTAGTTGTTCCAGCTGTCGAAGTTGGTCCGGATCCGGTGCTGCACGATGGCGCCGCGGGTGTCGTACTTCGAGCGGTCGTAGTTGCCGAGCGGGTCGACGAAATCGCCGTTCAGCATCGTGGCGCGGGGGGCGTTGTCGGGGCTGGTCCACTTGTAGGAGTTGAAGTCGCCGACGACGTAGCTCGGCAGCCCCTGGCTCTCGTCGGCCACCACCTTGAGGATCTTCTTCGTCTGGTCGATGCGCAGCTGGTAGTAGGCGTCGCCCTTGGCGTTCTCGAGGTGGGTGTCGGCGAAGAAGAACTTCTCGCCGCTGGCCTTGTGCTGGAAGATCGCCCACGCGACGTACCGCTCGTTGTCAGCCGTGTCGATGTAGGGCAGTTGCACTGAGCCCTGCTTGACCAGGCTGAGCGTGTCGGAGTTGTAGATGATCTTCGTGCCCTGCGAAGCCCCCTGGTCGGCGTAGACACAGTTGGTGGGCGTGGTGGACTTCACGCAGTTGTTGCGGTGCACGTTGGCGAGCTTGTAGGGCGCTCCCAGCCGGTTCGCCAGGTCTTCGAACTGGGACAGGTCGATCTTGTCGCCGGCGCCGTCGTCAGCACGAAGCCAGCCCTGGGATGCCTCCTGGATGCCGATCACGTCGACGTCCTGGCCGAGGATGGTCTTCACCACCGCGGCCCGCCGGTCGTACCAGGACAGGCCGCCGGAGCAGTTGGCGCACTTCACGTTGTAGGACCCGACCGTGATCGTGGCCGAGCCCGAGCCGGTGACCGGGGTGTCCCCCGCGGACGAGGCCGAGCCGGCGTCCGTGGTCGCGGTGGCGGTGTCGCTGTACGGGCTGCGCGTTGCGCCCTTCTTCTTCGTGACGACCTTCACCTGGAAGTAGTAGGTGGTGGCGGCGGACAGCCCGCTGACGGTGTAGCGGGTGCCGGACACCTTCTTGGTGACCGCGCCGCTCATCGACGCCGTGGTGGCCCAGCGCAGCCGGTAGGTGCCGGGACCGCTGGCCGACCAGGAGGTGCTGACCTGGCTCGAGCTGGCGGCGGTCGCGGCCAGGTTCGCCGGGGCGAAGTACTTCAGGGACAGCGTGCTGGGCGTCTTCACCCACATCTTCGCCGAGTACGCACTCAGCGAGCTGCCCGAGCTGCTGATCACGCGCACCGTGAAGTAGTAGGTCTTGCCGCGGCTGAGCCCGGTGATCGTGGCCGAGGTCGAGGTGGTGCGCACGTAGCGCGAGTGTGCCATCGACCGGTAGGCCGAGTACCTCACCTTGTACCGGGGTGCCCCGGAGACGGCCGACCAGTCCAGGACGACGGCCGATCCGGCCACCGCGGAGGCCCTGGGTGTGCCGGGCGCCGCGTAGTCGTAGGTGGCCGCCGACGCAGGGGTCGACGGGACGGCGAACATGGTCAGCACCACCATGGTGGCGGCGAGAACGCTCACCAGGCGGCTTGTCGTAGCGCGCGACACAAAAGCTCCTCGGGGGGAACAGAACGTCGGCGCCGACCGGTGTTAGCGAGACAAGGCCGCCACGGACGTCAAGTTGAACACTCGCCCAGAATCATAAACCAATTCTTGGCAATTCTCACCCTTTTCTAAGGATTGCCTTGCCAAGCCTCAACCCGGGGTTGATCAGGGCAGCCAGACCGTCGCCCGGACCAGGTTGTGGTCGGAGGGGATGGTGCCGATGAACCGTCCCGCCGAGTCGATCCTGACCACGGTCTCCCACTCGCTGACCCGCATCTTCGTGACGAAGATGTAGTCGATGTAGGTGCCGTTGACGTAGCCGAAGCGCGGCGCCTTGCGGGAGAAGCCGTTGTAGCTGGAGTAGTTGGTGCGGATCCGCTTCTCCACGATCGCGCCCGAGGTCGACCCCCGGCTGCGGAAGCTGTTGCCCAGCGGGTCGATGTAGCCCGCGCCGAGCATCAGCCGGTACGGCCGGTTCCCGTCGTGGTCCCACTTGTGGGAGTTGAAGTCGCCGACCATCATCGTGGGCATCTTCTTGCCGGGGTTGAGCCGGTTCAGTGCGTTGACGATGGCCTGGGTCTGCCGGGCGCGCAGGGCGAAGAACCCCTTGGGCTCGAGGTGGGTGTTGCCGAACAGGAACAGCCGTCCGGTCGACTTCTGGCGGAACACCGCCCACGCGAGGTAGCGGGCCTGGTTCGCGCCCTTCTGGGTGGGCAGTTTCACCGAGCCCTGCCTGATCAGGGTGACAGTCTTGGTGTTGTAGAAGATCTTCGTGTCGAGGCTGGCCCCGCGGTTCACGTACCGGCAGTGCCGGTAGGAGCGGGAGTTCGCGCAGTTGTAGCGGTAGTCGTTGGTGATCGCCCAGGTGCCGCCGAGCCCGTTCAGCAGGTCGTCGAACTGGGAGGTCGACCGTCCGGGGAGCTGGCCCTGGGAGGCCTCCTGGATGCCGAGCACGTCGAGGTTCTGGGAGTTGATCGTCGAGACCACCGCGGACTTGCGCTGGGCCCAGGACTTCTCGCCCTTCTTGCGGCAGTTCTCGCACTTCACGTTGTAGCTGCCCACCCGCAGCGGCAGGCTCTGCGGGATCTCGTACTTCACGGGCTGCGACCAGTCGCTGATCGGCTCGCCCTCCCCGGAGAGCACCCGGAGGCTGAAGTAGTAGGTGGCCTTGGCGTCGAGGTCGGAGAAGGTGGCGCGCTTGGCCTTGACCACGGTGGTGGTGTCGAGCTCCTGCGCGGACGTTCCGACCGCCGCCTCGTAGGACCAGGCCTTGTTGGTCCGCTGCCAGGTGGCCTCGATCGAGGTGGTGCTCGGGCTGGAGAGTTCGGCCGCGGGCGCCAGCACGGGGTAGGGGCGCGCCGGGGTGGCGAAGGACGTGGCCTCGCTCCACTCGCCGTGCTCGCCCAGCGAGTTGGACGCGGCCGCGCGCAGGAAGTAGGTGGTCAGGGGGGCGAGTTCGGGCACGAGGAGGATGGTGGCGGTCGTGGTCAGCTCGACCGGGTCGGTGAACGCCGCATCGGTGTCGTAGGCGATCACGTAGCCGGCGGCACCGTCCACGGCGTCCCAGGAGAGCGCGGCCATGGTGGGGCGCTGGCTGACCCGCACGTGACCGGGGGCCTCGGGCAGGACGGGCTCGGCGGTGGCGGGACGGATGCTGGTAAGGGCGACGCCGAGGCAGATCGCGAGGGCTGCGATGATCGCGAGAGCGCGGGTCACCCGCATCCTCTTCGCTCGCACGGCGCCCTCCCCATCGCGCGACGTCCGTCGCCCGGATGCCGCTCAAGACCTCGTGCAAGTTTATCACGGGACGGCGATTCCTGAGAGTTCTCAGTATTGGGGACCCGAGGGCGTCGGCCGGGCTCCGGCCGCCGGTCGGCGCCGCGTGGCCCGGGTCGGAGGCGGGTCCGCGGGCGTGCCAAAATGGCGGCCATGCTGTCCCTGCCGTCGGTGTTGAGTGCGCGCGTCCAGGCCGTTTCCGGGATCGACCCGGAACTGCGTCCCGCGACGCGTCCGCAGTTCGGCCACTTCCAGACCAACGTCGCACTCCGCCTGGCCAACACAGAGGGGCGCCCACCGCGGGAGGTGGCGGCCCGGCTGGTCGAGCAGATCGACCTGTCCGACCTGTGCGAGCCGCTGGAGATCGCGGGCCCGGGCTTCATCAACCTGCGCCTCCGCGCGGACGTGCTGGCCGCCGCGGCCACCCGGGTGCTCACCGAACCGGGTGCGGGGATCAGCCCTGCGGAGGCGCCGATGACGGTGGTCGTCGACTACTCCTCGCCCAACGTGGCCAAGCAGATGCACGTCGGCCACCTGCGCTCGACGATCATCGGCGACTGCTTCACCCGCGTCC
>JBDHZJ010000017.1:0-15763 GCA_039811825.1 Propionicimonas sp. | reverse complement strand
GCGACCGCGGCCGCGCTGGCGGAGTTCCGGGCCGGGTTCGACGCCGCGCTGGCCGGTGACCCGCCGGACGCCGTGCTCGGCGCGATCGCCCACACCGTCCAGGAGACCGGGATCGACGTCGAGTGCTTCGACCGGTTCTTCGGCGCGATGGAGATGGACCTGACCGTGACCGGCTACGCCACCTGGGCCGACTTGTGCGGCTACATGGAGGGCTCGGCCGCGGTGGTCGGGGAGATGATGCTGCCCGTCCTGGAGCCGCTCACGCCCGAGGCGTTCGAGCCCGCCCGCGCGCTGGGGCTGGCGTTCCAGCTGACCAACTTCCTGCGCGACGTGGGGGAGGACCTCGACCGCGGCCGGGTCTACCTGCCCGCCGACGACCTGGCCCGGTTCGGCGCGGACCCGTGGCGGCGCACCGTGGACGGGCCCTGGCGGGACGCGATGGCCTTCGAGATCGCCCGCAACCGCGAGCTGTACGCGCTGGCCCGCACCGGGGTTCCGATGCTGCCGCCGGCGTCCGCCCGCTGCGTGGGCACGGCGCTGGACCTGTACGCGCAGATCCTTGACCGGATCGAGGCCCGCGACTACGACGTGTTCACCGGGCGCGCCCGGGTGCCGACCTGGCGCAAGGCCGTGACCACGGCCGGGGCGCTGCTGCGTCCACCCCTGCGTCCGCAGAGGGCCGCCTGATGGGGTCCGCCTACCTGCTGGTGCTGGCCGGCTGCCTGCTGATCACCCTGCCGCTGGAGTTCTGGCTGCGGGCACGGGTGTACCGGCGTCCGCTGCGGCTGCTGCTGGCGCTCGTGCCCTCGGTCGTCGTCTTCTACGTCTGGGACGCCGTCGCCATCGCGCGGGGCCACTGGAGTTACAGCCCTTCGCAGACCACCGGCTGGATCCTGCCCGGCGGGGTGCCTGTGGAGGAGCTGGCGTTCTTCCTGGTCATCCCGGTCTGCGGGTTGCTCACCTACGAGGCGGTCGGCACCGTGCTGGGCCGCCGGCGTGCCGCGGAGTCGAGGTCGCCGGAGGGCGCCGACCATGCCTGAGTACACGGTGGCGACACTGGTCGCGGTGCTGGTCGTGGTGGCGATCGAGGTGTTCTGGGCGCGGACCGGCATCTTCCGCAGCCTGCAGTACTGGCTGGCGATGGCGATCATCTTCTTCTTCCAGGTGCTGGTGGACGGCTGGCTGACCCGGCTCGGCGACCCGGTGGTGCGCTACGCGCCCGCGCAGTTCCTCGGCATCCGGTTCCCGCTGGACATCCCGGTCGAGGACTTCGGCTTCGGGTTCGCGCTGGTCACGGCTGTGATCATCACCTGGGAGGTGCTCGGACGAAGGCAGGTGCGCGAATGAGGCGCTGGCTGCCGGGCCGGGACGCCCACGCCGTGCGGCACCCGGCCGGGCCGGCCTCCCTGCGGACGGACGGCCGGGACGGCACCCCGACCGTGGTCGTGGTCGGCGGCGGGGTCGCGGGGCTGGCCGCGGCGACGGGACTGGCCGAGCGCGGCGTCCGGGTGGTGCTGGTGGAGGCGGCGGACACCCTCGGCGGCCGGGTCCGGGCGTGGCCGGTGTCGCTGCCCGACGGCACCACCGCCACGATGAGCCGCGGCTTCCACGCGTTCTTCCGGCAGTACTACAACCTGCGCGCCCTGCTGCGCCGTGCCGACCCGGACCTGCGCCGGCTGGTGCCGCTCGAGGACTACCCGCTGCAGCTGGCCGGGCCGGGCGAGCGTCCGGCGCTGGTGGACTCGTTCGCGTCGATCCCGCGGACGCCGCCCTTGAACCTGGTCGGGTTCGTCGCGCAGAGCCCGTCGTTCCGGGCCCGTGACCTGGTCGGGGTGGACGTGCGGGAGGCGCTCGGGCTGCTGCAGGTGAGCTTCCCGGCGACGTACTCGGCGCTGGACGGGGTGAGCGCGGCGGACTTCCTGGACCGGCTGCGCTTCCCGGACCGGGCCCGGCACCTGGCGCTGGAGGTGTTCGCACGCAGCTTCTTCGCCGACCCGCACGACTTCTCCGCCGGCGAGCTGGTGGCGATGTTCCACACCTACTTCGTCGGCTCCGCCGAGGGCCTGCTGTTCGACGTGCCCGACGACGACTACGACACGGCGCTGTGGGCGCCGCTGGGCCGCTACCTCGCCGGCCTGGGCGTGGAGACCCGCACCGGCGTCCGGGTGGTCGGCCTGGAGGACGCCGGTGGCGGGGTCGTCGTGACCACGTCCGACGAGCGGGTGGTCGCGGACGCCGTGGTGCTGGCCCTCGACGTCCGCGCGCTGCAGGCGCTGGTGGCCGACGCGGCCTGGCTGGGCGATACGGGCTGGCGCGAGCGGATCGCGGCGCTGCGCAGCGCGCCCCCGTTCGGGGTGGGGCGGCGCTGGCTGTCGGGTCGGTTCCCCGAGATCGCGCCGTTCCTGGGCACGAGTGGCTACGGGCCGCTGGACAACATCAGCCGGCTGGACGCGTTCGAGGCGGGTGCGGCGGGCTGGGCCGGGCGCAACGCCGGGACGGTGGTCGAGGTGCACGGGTACGCGCTGCGCGACCCGGCCGGGGCGAGGGAGGCGCTGTGGCGGGAGGCCGCCCGCGTCCACCCGGAGCTGGACGACGCCGGGGTGGTCGCCGAGGAGTGGCTGGTGCGGGACGACTGCCCGCTGGTCGGCACCGAGCCCTGGCTGCTGCGTCCGGCCGTGCAGACCCCGGACCCGAGGGTGGTGCTGGCCGGCGACCTGGTCCGCTGCGACTGGCCGGTGGCCCTGATGGAGCGGGCCGCGACGACGGGCTGGCAGGCGGCGAACGCGCTGCTCACACGCTCCGGGCGCCGCGGCCACGACCTGTGGTCCCCGCCGCTGTCCGGCCTGCTCGGCCGGCGTCCGGCGAGCTGAACCCGCGGCCGGTCGGCCCCCACTTCGGCCGGCTCAGCCCTGGGTGATCCGGCTGACCCCCGGGCCGAGGACGGTCAGCAGGGTGGCGGCCGCGTCGGCGGGGGCCACGTCGCGGCCCT
Source organism: Propionicimonas sp. (assembly GCA_039811825.1). Lineage (GTDB taxonomy): Bacteria > Actinomycetota > Actinomycetes > Propionibacteriales > Propionibacteriaceae > Propionicimonas. The sequence goes on along the minus strand of JBDHZJ010000017.1, from coordinate 12,774 downwards.
GCTCGAGCCACCACAGCATGGCGGCCCACACCGCGCCGGCCAGGGCGGCTGCGGTTCCGCCGCGCTGCGGTTCGGTCAGGCCGGGTGCGGTCGCATCGAGCCGTTCCCGGATGTGGGCGGTGATCCGGTCGCGGAACGCGGTCACCATCGGCCCGCCGCGGCCCTGGACGAGGTAGGGCTCGGCGAGGACGCGATGGTGGGCGAGGTGTTCGAACAGGCCCGGGACGAAGGCGAGGCAGTGGCCCTCCCCGCTGGCCGGCACGATCTCGGCGGCGCCGAGGAAGGCGTCAGCGAGGAGTGCGTCCCGGTCCTCGTAGTGGGCGTAGAACGAGGAGCGTGAGCACTGGGCGTGGGCGACCACGTCCGCCACCGAGATGTCGTCCCAGTCGCGGGTACGGAGCAGGTCCAGCAGGGCCCCCCGGAGCCGGAACCGGGTGCGAACCGACCGGGGATCCTCCGATGCCGGACACATGGGCGCCTCCTGTTCGGGACTTCCTGGGTTCATCATGGCGCAGGTCGCATGGGCGCCGGATCGTGGAGACAAGGAAACCCGATCTCAGGAGGAACCCATGACCACCACGACCCGGCCCGCGGCCACGCGATCACCGAACCGCCTGGACCCGGTCGAGCGGGCCCGGCGACTCGGTACCGCCGCCGCGCTGCTCGCCATGCCGAGCATCTTCGTGTTCGCGTTCGCCGTCCACCCCGGCCTGGGCAGCCTTCGACCGCTCGAGCCCGCCGAACTGATCCTGCGGGCACGGGGCAACCCGACCCTGCAGTTCGCGCACGCGCTCGTGACCCTCAACACGGCCCTCCTGGTCGTCGTCGTCGTCCACCTGCAGTCGTTGTTGCGGGTCGGACGCGGCGCGTGGGCGGGCCTGGTCGGAGGGGCGATGGCGGTGCTCGGAGCCTGCCTGCTCGCCGCCGACAAGGGCGCGATGTGCCTCACCATGAGCGCCCTCGACACCCTCGACGACCGCGCCTTCGCCACGATGGTGCCCGGCCTGGTGGCCATCTTCGACAAGCAGGGCTGGATGGTCCTGGTCTGGGGCATGGTGCTGCTGCCCCTGGGGGTCGCCGTGCAGGCGATCGGCCTGGTCCGGGCCGGGCAGTGGCCGACCTGGCGGGCCGTTGTCCTGCTCGCCGGCTCGCTCCTGGTCGCCGCGCCCGACGGCATGGAGATCGTCAACCTGGCTGCGGCCCTGGCGCTCCTGGTCGCCCTCGCGCCCGAAGCAGTGCGGCTCGCCCGGGACACGTCGACGACCAGCCCCGGCGCGGCGGCGTCGCGCTGCCGCACCTGCCGCCACCGGCTCGCCGCGGCAGGAACCAGGCGGGCATCCTGATGCTGGTCGGCTGCTCTAGGCCATCGCGGCGAGCATCCCGGTGAAGTACGGGATGAGCCAGATCGTCCAGACGACGATGCTGAAGCGATGGAAGACGCGCTTCTCGTCGACGCGGTCGCGGACCATGGTGACGACGGCCCAGCCGAGGTGGAGTGCCATCAGGACGAGCGCAAGCAGCCCGGTCACCGCCATCACCTGGGCGAGAACGGGGCTCTGCTCCACCCCGGTGGGGCCGCCGCCCTCGGCGATCGCACCCATTACGGCGGTGCCGCTGATGTCCGCGGCCAGGCCGGCGGCAAAGGCGGCGACGTGCCACCAGCGGAGTTCGCCCGAGCGGCGCTCGGCCCAGACCCCGAAGGTGTAGAGAACCAGCGCGAGACTGATCAGGGCAATCGCGAGGGCGAGCACGCCTCAGGCCTCCCGGGTGGAGGCGATGCGCTCGCGGAGGGGCTTGTTGATCGCCGCCAGCAGGCAGCCGATTCCGATGGTGAGCAGGATGTGGCCCAACCCGGCGATCCCGGCGATCGCGGGCCCCGCCTCCTGGCCGAAGACCTGGAGCAGCCCGTGCCAGGTGAGGGCTGCCGCGGTGATCACCAGACCGGCGTTGTAGGTCGTGAAGAACCACGAGAACGACCGGCTGCCGCTGATGCCCAGCGTGGCATCCAGGGCGAGCACGATCAGCATGACGATCAGGCCGAGGGTGAGCAGGTGGGTGTGCAGCACGGCCAGCTGGGTGTAGCCGGTGAAGTCACGGGCATGGGTGACTTCGCGGTAGGCCAGCCCGCCGGCCAGGCCGGCCGCAGCGTAGACGATGGCGGCCAGATAGAGCCGTCGCATGGGTACCTCCAGGTGATCTCGGGTCTTCGTCGATACTCCCTTCCCCCCGGGCCCCGGCCATCACGCCCCGGGGTGGTCTCCGGGGTCCGTTCGGCCGGGTGGCACCTCCACCTTTCGGCTGATGGCGGGAACGGGACGTCGGGCTAGAGTGCCCGGGTGGAGCTGGGTTCGGAGCGGGTGACTGCGCGTCTCCTGGTCGGCCTCGACCTGCTCGCCGCGCTGCTCCTGGTCGTTGCCCTCGCGTCCCCGTCCGGCGACACGTGGGCGGTCTGGGTGGCCGGCGCGCTGTTCGCGTCCGCCTGGATCACCGTCAGGCTCCGGGCGCGGGTACTCGGCGAACCGATGGACACCCGGGGCGGCTGGTGGCCGGGCGGCGCGGCGGCGTCCGTGCTGTTGGCGTCCTACTGCCTCGTGCTGCTCACCAGCGGATCGGGGATGTGGCTCGCCTTTCCGGTCATGCTGTTCCAGTTGCACCTGCTCGGGCCGCGTCACGGGGTGGTCGCGGTCACGCTGACGACGGTGGCCGCCGTGGTGCTCGGCGCCCTGCTGCGGGGTGAGGTCGGCATCGGCTTCGTGCTGGGTCCGGCGATCGGAGCCCTGGTCGCGGTTGCTGCCGTGGTGGCGCTGGAGTCCCTGGCACGGCTGGTGGCCGAGCGCCAACGCGCCCTGAACGAGTTGGCACGAGCCCAGCAGCAACTACTGGACGCCGAACGGGAACGCGCGCGGGCCGAGGAGCGGGCGAACCTCGCCCGCGACATCCACGACACGCTCGCCCAGGACTTCTCCGCGATCGAACTGCACCTTCGCCGGATCGCGACGGTACTCGGCGCCGACAGCCCGGCCGCACCGGCGGTCGCCCTCGCACAGCAGGCGACGGCGGAAGGTCTCGCGCAGGCCCGGCGCTTCATCGCCGGCGAGCCGGGCCACCGACCCGACGCGTCCATCGTGGGGGCGATCCGTCACGTGGCCGACCGCGCGCAGGCCGACAGCGGCGGACGGACGGCGATCGAGATCCGGTCCCTCGGCACCGAACCCGAGCTCTCGGCGGCCCTCTCGACCGAGATCCTGCGGATGACCCAGTCGGCCCTCTCCAACGTCGTGCGGCACGCCGCCGCGGCGCAGGCCGCCGTCGTCCTGACCTGGGAGCCCGGGCGTGTGTTGCTCGACATCACCGACGACGGCCGCGGCTTCGACCCGGATCAGCAGGACTCCCTCGGTGCCTTCGGCCTGTCGGCGCTCCGCGCCCGCGTCCGCGACCTCGGCGGCACCATCGGAGTCGAGTCCGAGCCCGGCGAGGGAACCGCCATCGCGATCAGCCTCCCGCTGGGGCCGGAGGCCGCATGATCCGGATCGCGATCGCCGACGACCACCCCATTGTGCGCAGTGGCCTGGTCAGCCTGTTGGGGAGTGTCGACGACGTCGCCGTGGTGGCCGAACACGGAAGCGCCGAGGCGCTCCTGGCCTGGCTGGCCGACAACGAGTGCGACCTCGTGCTGCTCGACCTGCAGTTCGGAGAGGGGCGACTCAACGGGGCCGAGGCCACCCGGCGGATCTCCGCCTCGGGCGGCCCCGCGGTGCTCATCCTCACCACGTACGCCACCGACGCCGACATTCTCGACGCTCTCGACGCGGGCGCCTGTGGCTACCTGCTCAAGGACACGCCCAGCGCGGAACTGGAAAGGGCCGTCCAGGCCGCCGCGGCCGGAGAGCCCGCGCTGTCGCCGATCGTTCAGCAGCGCCTGCTGCGGCGCATCCTCGACCCCGCCACGGCCCCCACCCAGCGCGAGCTGGACGTCCTTCGGCTGGCGGCGGCCGGAAGGTCCAACAGCCAGATCGCCGACGAGCTGTACATCACCATCGCCACCGTCAAGACCCACCTCGCCCACACCTACGCCAAGCTGGGGGTGACTTCGCGCACCGCAGCGATCGCAGCCGCCAGACAGCGGGGCCTCTTCGTCTGAGCGGGCGGGCCCGCGTGGATCCTGCCGATCGGGAAGATCACCCGTGGCGGGTGAGGCCCGAAGCGCACACACGCAGCACAGTGGGGCTGAGTCAATGGCGACGACGAGTGGTCGGTGTGAACCCGCGTCGTCCGCCCCTGTGCCCACACCGCTAAGGAAGGAAGACCGTGGCAACCCTGACCGCCTGGAAGTTCGACGAGCCCGAGGCCGCGGCCGCGGTCCGCGACAAGTTGGTCGCCGCCCAGAAGCAGCAGTTGATCGAGATCCACGACGCCGTTGTCGTGACCTGGCCGGCCGACGCGAAGAAGCCCAAGACGAAGCAGGCGTTCTCGCCCGCCGCGGCCGGTGCCGCCGGAGGCGCGTTCTGGGGCCTGCTGTTCGGGCTGATCTTCTTCGTGCCGTTCTTCGGTGCCGCGTTCGGCGCGGCGATGGGTGCGGCGATGGGGTCGATGAGCGACTTCGGGATCAACGACGACTTCATCAAGTCGGTGCGGGAGAAGGTCACGCCGGGCACCTCGGCGCTGTTCCTGCTCACCAGCGGCGCCGTCGAGGACCGGATCAAGGAGCAGCTCGGCGGGGTCGGCGGCGAGCTGATCTCGACCAACCTGAGCGTCGAGGACGAGGCCAAGCTCCGGGAGATGTTCGCCGAGTGACCCGGCTGCGGGCCCGTCCCGTGGCACCAGAGAGACGAAGGAGAGACGAGAGATGACGGACGAAGTCACCGCTACCGGGAACGATGTCGAGGAAGAGGTGATGGCCGGTGTCGTGACCGACGGTGCGTACGCCCTGATCATCGCCGACTTCAACGACACGGACAGCGCCTGGGCTGCCTACGAGCAACTGAAGGCCGCCCAGGACGGGGTGAGCATGAAGCTCGAGGGTGCGCTGGTCGTCAAGCGCGGCGAGGACGGCAAGGTCGAGGTGCAGAAGGCGCCCGACCACAGCACGAAGAAGGGGCTGACCTGGGGCATCGTCGGCGGCGCGGTAATTGGTCTGATCTTCCCGCCCTCGATCCTGGGCACCGCTGCGGTGGCCGGGGCGATCGGGGCCGCGGGCGGCAAGGCGCGGGCGCTGTACGAGAAGGGCAGGCTGGCCGATGACCTGGAGTCGGCGATCCTGCCGGGGCACTCCGGCATCCTCGCGCTGGTCTCCGACCCGGGCGAGGTGAAGATCCGCCAGGCCCTGGCCGCGGCCAACGCGATCGTCGAGACCACGCTCGACAGCGTCGCCGCGAAGGACGTCAAGGCCGCCGCCAAGGAAGCGAAGAAGGAGGCCAAGGCGGAGCAGAAGGCGGCCAAGGCCGCCGAGAAGGAAGCCAGGACCGACTGACCCCCGGTTGCGCTCGGGGCCGGTGCACGACCGGCCCCGAGCGTGACGCCGGGGGAGTCGTCCTGTACAGGGAGGTTCTGCTGTGGCCGATGACCTGGGTTCCTGGCGGGACACTGCGACCAGGCGAGCCGTTCTGGAGTTCGTGGCCGAAGTGAGCGACGTGGACGGCCCGGGGTACGTCCCCCCGTCCGGGCGGGTGGCGGTGTTCGACAACGACGGCACGCTCTGGTGCGAGAGCCCGGCCCAGGTCCAGATGGACTTCATCCTGCGCCGGCTGGCGGCGATGGCCGGGGACGACCCGGCGCTGCGCACGCAACAGCCCTGGCAGGCCGCGTTCGGCAACGACCTGGCCTGGTTCGGCGAGGCGCTGACCAGGCACTACGACGGCGACGACAGCATGGTCGCGCCGTTCCTCGGTGGTGTGCTCTCCGCGTTCGGCGCGATGAGCGTCGACGACTTCGCGCGGCAGGCGGCGGACTTCCTGCAGCAGGCCCGGCACCCCAGCCTCGGCATCGGCTACCTGGAGACCGCCTACGCCCCGATGGTGGAGCTGCTCGGCTACCTGGAGGCCAACTCGTTCACGAACTACATCGTCTCCGGCGGTGGCCGCGACTTCCTCCGTCCGGTGAGCGAGGCCCTGTACGGGATCCCGCCGGAGCGCGTCATCGGCAGCGCGGTGAGGCTCAGCGTGAAGACCGGCGACCGAGGGGTCACGGTGCTGCGCGAGCCGGCGCTCGACGTGATCGACGACGGCCCGGCCAAGGTCGTCGGCATCTGGGAGCACATCGGACGCGTGCCCGTCTTCGCCGCGGGCAACTCCAACGGCGACATCCCGATGCTGCAGTACACCGCGTCCGATCCCCGCCGGGGTTTCGGCATGCTGATCAACCACGACGACGCCGAGCGCGAGTTCGCCTACACCGCGGGCGCGGAGCAGGCCCTCGACTCGGCGCGGGACAACGGCTGGACCGTGGTCAGCATGAGGAACGATTGGAGCAGGGTCCTTGCCGCCACGAGGGCGTGACGAGAGCCCGGCACCCGTCCGGCCGACGCCGACGGGTGCGGTCGCGAGGTTCTTCCCCGTCCTGGACTGGCTGCCCCGCTACCAGAAGGGCTGGCTGCGGTTCGACCTCGTCGCGGGCCTGACCGCGGCGGCCGTGGTCACGCCGCAGGCGATGGCCTACGCCACGATCGCCGGACTGCCGGTCCAGGTCGGGCTCTACGTGGCGCTGGTGCCATGCTCGTCTACGCCCTGCTGGGTGGCTCGCGGCGCCTGAGCGTGAGTTCCACCTCGGCGCTGTCCATCCTGACCGGAACCGCGCTCGCCGCGGCGGTGGGATCGGCCGGCACGAGCGCGGACTTCCTCGCTGCGGCCACCACGCTCGCCCTGCTGGTCGGCGGGTTCCTGCTGCTCGCCGCGATCCTGCGCCTCGGTTTCCTGGCCAACTTCATCTCCCTGCCGGTGGTCACCGGTTTCAAGGCGGGCATCGGCGTGGTCATCTTCGTCAGCCAGTTGGGGAAGGTCCTGGGCATCTCGGTGCCCAGCGGGTCATCGGTCTGGCAGACGATCGTGACGCTGTTCGACAGCGTGGGGGAGATCAGTTGGCCGACGGCCGCGCTCTCCGCCGCAACGCTGGCGATCCTGGTCGTGCTGCCTATCGTGCTGCCGCGGGTTCCGGCACCGCTGGTGGCCGTGGTCGTCGGCATCGCTCTGTTCACCCTGCTCGACCTGGGCGGCCTCGGAGTGGCGACGATCGGCCAGATCCCGACCGGGCTGCCGGCCCTCTCGCTGCCCGACCCCGGGCTGGTCGGCAGCCTGTGGCTGCCCGCGATGGGCATCGCCCTGATGTCGTTCACCGAGTCGACGGCCGCCGCGCGGGCGTTCCGGCGGCACGACGAGGCCGTGGCCGACGCGAACCGCGAACTCTTCGCGCTCGGCCTGGCCAACGTCGCCGGAAGCCTCTTCCAGGCCTACCCGGCCGGTGGCGGCACGTCGCAGACGGCAGTGAACGCTGAGCCGGGGCGAGGACCCAGGTCTCGGAACTGGTGACCGTGGGCGTCGTCGTGTTGACCCTGCTGTTCTTCGCCCCGGGGCTCAGCCTGATGCCCGCCGCGACGCTGGGCTGCCTGGTGCTGGTCGCGGCGACGGGGCTGGTCAAGCTCGGCGAGTTCCGGTCGATGGCCGAGTTCAGGAGGCGGGAGTTCATCTGGTCGCTGCTGGCGTTCGTCGGGGTGATCGGCCTCGGCATCCTGGAGGGCATCCTCGTCGCCATCGCGATCTCGCTGCTCACGCTGCTGGTCGAGGTGGACCGTCCACCCACGTACGCGATGGGCCGCCGTCCCGGGACCGACCAGTTCCTGCCCCTGGGCACGAAGCCGGACCTGGAGTCGTTCCCCGCCTGCTGATCGTCCGCACGGAGGGGCGGCTCTTCTTCGCCAGCGTCTCCCGGATGATCGACCACGTCTGGCCGTTGGTGCAGCAGGAGAAGCCCACCTTCGTCCTGCTGGACTGCGATGCGGTTCCCGACATCGAGTACACCGCGCTCGATTCCCTGGCCCAGTTGGACCAGCAGTTGCAGGCCAACGGGACGTCGCTGGTGCTCGTCGCGCTGAACCCCGAGGTGCTCCCGATCGTGCGCCGCTCGAACTGGGGAGCGACGCTCGAGGACGGCCGACTGTACCCGACCCTGCAGGAGGCGGTCGAGGCGCTCCGTCCACTCGCGGATCGCGGGGACGGTTCCTGAGCATCCCCAACGGGATTCGAACCCGCGCTGCCGCCTTGAAAGGGCGGTGTCCTAGGCCGCTAGACGATGGGGACCTGACGCGCCACTATACGGCGCCCGCCGGGGCCTGCTCAAAGCGACTCCACCGGTCCCCGCGCGGACGGCGCCGACGGTCCCGCAGGAGGTCGCTCCGTGGCCGTCACGAAGGGCCGTCCCCGCACAGCCGAACGGCCCTCGCCGGTGGCTGGCGAGGACCGTTCGGTCGGGGGGCTGGGGTGGAGGGGGGAGCTCAGCTCGGTTCGAAGGACACGTGCACGTGGTCCATGTGGTTCTGGGTGTCGCTGCCGCGGTCGGCCATCTTCTTCCAGGAGCCGCGGGTGAGGGTGTAGCTGCGCTGGCGCCAGATGATGTAGGTGACGTTGAGGCGCTCGCCGTTGTCGATGAAGTACTGGGCGATCTCGTCGCCGAGCGCCTTGTTGCTCTTGTAGCTGGGGATCATGATGTCGATCGCGCGGCCGTTGGGGTGGTCGGAGGAGTAGGCGCTGGAGGACCGCCAGCCGTAGATGGTGGTGATCTTCGGGAACTTCGCACGCACCTCGAGGACGGCGGCCTTGCCGTTGGGCTCGAGCTTGTTCAGGCTGGACGAGCCGAGGTCGACGACCTGCGAGGTGGACAGCTTGGCGGTCTTGGCCCAGGCGGTGGAGCCGTTCCAGATCACCTGGCTCCACAGGCCGTCGGTGGGGCCGGTGGTGCGGATGGCGAAGCCGAGGGTGATCGTGCCGAGCTTGGTGGACGTGGAGTCGGCCTTGGCGCGGATCGGCACGGTGGAGGTGGCCGCGTACAGGGTGGACTTGCGCAGGGGGAGGACGTAGGCGTCCGGGGTGCCGGAGACGGCGTCCAGGTAGCCGGTGATGACCCAGCCGACCTGTCCGTCGTAGACGACCTGGCTGTAGGTGCCGTCGTGGGTGCCGGTGCCGCCGACGGTGTCGCTCTCGGGGATGGTGACGAGGTTGGTGGCGGCGACCGAGGCGGTGCTGCGCAGGGCGAGCTTGGTGGTGGTGGCGTAGCGCGCGACGACCGCGGGGGTGGTGTCGGTGGCGGTGGAGAGGAACTGGTCGTAGAGCCAGGCGGTGCTGCCGTCGACGCTGACCTGGGCGAACTTGCCGGAGGAGAAGCCGGTGACGGTGATCTCGGTGCCCTTGTCGAGGATGACGGTGATGTCGGCGTCCAGGCTGGCGGTGGCGCGGATGTTCACGTTCTCGAGGGCGGTGCGGCGTCCGGCGGGCCCGGAGAGGACGAGGCTCGCGGTCCTGGCGTCCTTGTCGAGGTAGGCGGCCCAGACGTAGGCGGTGGTGTTGTCGTAGGTGATCGGCAGCCAGTTGCCGGAGACGGCGCCGGCGGCGACGACGCTCTGGCCGTCCTGCAGCTGGGTGAGGATGGTCTGGCTGGTGCTCGGGCCGGTGCGGATGTTGACGCTGGTGTTGGCCGTGTACGTGGTGGTGGCGGCCTCGGCGGTGGGCGCGAGGACGACGGCGGCGGTGGCCAGGGACGCGGTGAGCAGGGCCCACGCCAGGGCAGCGCGCGTGGCGGCCAGCGCTCTCTTCACGTCCCGTCCTTCCGGTGCCCGCCTGGGGCTTGGAGAGAGGCAGGGGACCAGCCTTCCCCGGTGACTCGCGTCACACTCGTCCCAACTGCCTCAGGTGAAACAGGACTGTATTCGCGGGCCGGATTTCTGGGCAGAGGATGCTGAATAACTACATTCCTGTTATTCCGCGGCTGGTGGGCGTGGCTAGGGTTGTGGCATGGCCCTGTCGGTGACGCCGGAACGGTTCGACGAACTGGTCGACGAGGCGCTGGAACTGATCCCGGAGCAGCTGTTCGACATGGTCGAGAACTGTGCGTTGATCGTGGAGGAGGAGCCCGGCCCCGAGTACGGGGACGTGCTCGGCTTCTACTCGGGTATCCCCTTGTCAGAGCGCACTTCGCAGTACTCTGGCGTGCTGCCGGACCGGATCCTGATCTTCCGCGGGCCGCTGCTGCGGCTGGTCTCGAGCGAGGCCGAACTGGTGGAGGAGGTGCGGATCACCGTGCTGCACGAGGTGGCCCACTTCTTCGGCATCGACGACGACGAGCTGGACGACCTCGGCTACGCCTGAGACCTGAGAAAAGACCTAGAGCCCTACTTGAGGAATTGCGGCCCACCCGGTCCCTGAGGAGGTCGCTCTGCGACCGTCACGAAGGGCGGCCCACGGTTTCGGTCCCTGAGGAGGTCGCCCTGCTCCGGCTGTCGGTCCCTGAGGAGGTCGCTCTGCGACCGTCACGAAGGGCCGCCGCCTACTTCACGACCAGCGCGTTCAGTTCACCTACCGGCAGCGACCGCGTCCCGCTGAAGCTGCCCGGCATCGACCCGGACATCCCCAGCGCACTCCAGGCGATCCGCCAGTTGGTGGTGGCGGTCACGGTGTAGTTGCCCTTGGGCAGGGACGAGGTGAGGTAGGTGTAGCCGCAGGTGGGCGACGTGGCGCCGGGCTTGACGGCCTTGGTGTAGGGCTGGGCGGTGGTGCAGGTGACGGAGTGCCCGTCCCCCATGTCGAAGTGAGACGACACCCAAGTGGCGCGCAGGGTGAAGGTGACGCCGTACGCGCGGACCCGGTCGGTGACGGTGTGCGGGCCGGCGGTCCACAGCCACAGCGGATAGCCGACCGCGGCCATCTTCCACTCGTTCACCTTGGGGTCCGGACCGATCTGCGGGGTGGGGTCGGGCAGCTGGATCCTGGTGAGCAGGGTGCGGGCGACCGCATCCAGGTCGAGCATCAGCCGGCCGGGCTCGCGGCCGTTCTTCTTCGGCGGGGTGTACTCGCACGAGATACCGGCTGCCATGGCCTCGCGGCACATCACCTCGATCGCGACCTTGCGCTGGGTATTGTCGGGCTTCTTCAGGACGATCTTCGTGAGGGTCTTGGTTGGTCCGGTCACATGGGAGTCGTCGTACGACTTGTGCTTGTGTGCCCGATCTGGAAGTACCGAGCCCTTCCCGGTGTATTCGCGTTGACCGGTCTTGCTGACGTCGATGTCCGTCTCCGCGAATGCAGCAACCGGTGTCAGCAAGAGGAGCGATGCGATCAAGCCGGCGATCGCTGTAGCTACTCGCATGATTCGACCTGGCTTCCATCGGCTCCAACGATCTTCATCGTGCCGTCGACCTCCGCGAAATACGTGTCGTCTTTGTAGATCTTGCCGTGCCCAAGTGACTTGCCAGCCCGGAAGAACTCGAGCGAACTGCCGTCCACGCAGACCGTGGCAGAGACCGCAGATCCACCCTTCGATCGTCCCGGCGCGCGCTGGAAGTACACGAGCCTGGATGCCGAGCCCTTGACGGTGATATTCCGATCTGCAATCGCCTTGTAGTCGGACAACGAGTCGGCCAAGAAGTCTCCGGAGGAGGTCTCCTCGAGGGCCGGCGTCGCGGCGATCACACCGCCCGAACGGAAGATCCTGTCCTCTTCGGCGAGGAACTTGCGGTACACGGCTTCCGCCTCGGCGTACAGCTTGTCCTTGGCGACCATCTCGTCGTACTGCGCGGGGGTGCAGTCGAACTCGTCCCCGCCGGCCTCGGGAGTGCAGCGGTAGCTGGGCGCTGGGCTCGGGGTGGGAGTCGTGGTCGGGGTGCAGGCGGTGAGCAGGCACAGCGCGGCCACGGTGAGGGCGAGTCGCCGTGGCCTGCGCAGCATGGCTACCTCCTGGGGGTGCCGGAAGTCTGGCACAAGCAGAGCACGTCCCGAGAGGGGTTCACGGGGTTATCCACAAGCGACGGGCAAAGTCATTCACTTGTCCACAGGAATCTGGTCTCGACAGCATCCCGCGGCCCTTCGTGACGCTCGCCGGCGCTCGCTCCTCAGGGACCGTTCGAGTCGCCCTGGAGCACCCAGAGCTGGTCGGCGCTGCTCACCCAGGTGGCGCAGGTGCCGAGGCCCGAGACCGGGATGTAGCCAGCGCGCAGGTCCTCCCAGGGGATGGGGACGGCGCCGACGAGGGAGCACAGGGCGCGGCGCTGGCCGGCGTCCGGGATGACCACGACGGCGCAGCTGAGGGTCTGCTTTACGGCGTTCACCTGCAGGGTGGCGAGCACGTCCCGTCCGATCGACGGGGCGACCACGACCAGGCGGTGGTCGCTGCCGCGGGTCTTCTCGAGGAAGGGGAGGAGTTCGCGGACGGTGGTGATGTCGTGATCGGCGACGAGGATCCAGGGGTTGGCGAGGACGCAGAGTCCGCTGGGTTCGTCGGTGGTGAACTCGGTGGCGGTGTGCCCGTGGGGGAGGGTCGGGGCGCTCTTGAGGCGGCGCTGCAGGTCGGTGCGCTCGGCGTCGGTGAGGGTGGCGGTGGGGTGGTAGTCGGACTGGTGCAGCACCTCGTGCTCGCTGACGTAGGCCGGCGCCGCGGCGTCGGGGGAGTGGCCGGGGATGGGTCGGTCGGGGGCCTGGGTGAGGGTGTCCTGGCGGCGCCTGGTGTCGGCGCGGTCGGACAGCCAGCCGTACACGACGATGGCGATGCCGACGACGAGGACGAGCGCGATGCCGAGGT
>JBDHZJ010000016.1:0-15906 GCA_039811825.1 Propionicimonas sp. | reverse complement strand
GCCGCCACCACCGCGAAGGCGAGCCCGTAGCCCGCCCACAGCGCGGTGGTCTCCTTCTTCGTCGGGGTCTGCCCGACCTCACTGCGGATGTTGTTGTAGACCCGGTTCAACTGGTCGAGGTTCTCCGCGGAGAACGTCTGGCCACCCGAGGTGCTGGCGATGTTCTGCAGCAGCGCCTTGTCCGGCGGCACCCGTTCGCGCTGGCCGTCGAGGTCGACGTAGCCGTTCTCGGTGCCGTAGGCGATCGTGTAGACGGGAACCTCATCCTTCTTCGCCGCCGCGGCGGCCTGCGTGGGCGAGCGTCCCGCCGTGTTCTGGCCGTCGGACAGCAGCACGATCGCGCCGGGCGCCGGGGTCTCGTCCGCCCCCTTCGGCGCCAGCTGCAGCGCGTTCAGCGCCGTGTAGATCGACTCGCCGACCGCCGTCGAATCGGCCAGCTTCAGGCTGTTGATCGCCTGCTGGGCCTGGGCCCGGTCGGTCGTCGGCGGCAGGATCACCGCCGGGTTGCCGGACAGGCTCACCACGGCCACGTTGTACTGGTCCGGCAGGGCCTTGACGAAGGTCAGCGCAGCCTGCTTGGCCGCTTCCAGCCGGCTCGGCTGGACGTCCGTGGCCGCCATGGACTGCGACGTGTCGATCACCATCACCACGGTAGCTCGCTCCCGCGGCACCATCTCGATGCCGTTGGGACGCGCCCAGGCCAGGCTGAGGGCGACCAGGGCCGCCAGCGACAGCGCCACCGCGAGGTGCCGGCGCCACTGGGACTGCTTCGGCACCACCCGGGAGAGCACCGCGGTGTTCGTGAACCGCATCCCGGTCTTCTTCTTGCGCAGCACCAGGTAGATGTAGCCCGCCACCAGGAACGGCACGACGAGCAGCACCCACAACCGCTCCGGGTCGAGGAAGGACGGCGGCCAGGTCACTTGCTCACCCCCGCCGGCGGCTGGTGCAGCATGCTGGCCGTGCGCCGGTAGGCCAGGACGAAGCGGGCGATGTCATGCACCCAGTCTCTGTCGGTACGCAACTGGATGTGCGCGGCCCCGGCCCGGCGCAGCGCGACCCGGATCCGCTCCCGCTGCGCGGCGGTGGCGGCGTCCATGCGTTCGCGGGCGGCGTCGTCGGAGGTGTTCACGTAGCGCTCGAAGTCGGTCTCCGGGTCGCGGATCAGCAGGTCGCCGACATCGGCGAACTCCACCTCGTGGCTGTCCACCACCTCGATCGCGAGCACCTGGTTGCGCACCGCGAGCTGCCGCATCGGCCGCTCCCACTCGGGCTCGACGTTCGGGTCGAGCTCGAAGTCGCCGGGCGTGAGGAAGTCCGACACGACCAGCCGCATCCCCCGGCGCCGCTCGGTGCGGGCCATCCGCTGGATGCCCGCCGCGAGCGAGAACGGGCCGGTGGTGTGGTCGGAGACGATCGGCTCGGTGAGCATGCGGCGCAGCAGCCCGTACAGCGCGGTGCGCCCGGACTGGGCCGGGAACCGCCGGATCTCGTCCGGGCGCATGATCAGCCCGCCGAACCGGTCGCCCATCCGCTGGCTCAGGAAGCCGATCGTTGCGATCGCCGCGATGCCGAGGTCACGCTTGGTGACACCCTCCGTCCCCCAGTTCATGGACGGCGTGACGTCGAGCAGCGCCCAGATCTCCAGCTCGCGGTCGGCGATGGTGTCCCGGACGTGCGGCGTCTGGGTGCGCGCGGTCACCGCCCAGTCGATCTTGCGGACGTCGTCCTGGCCCGCCACGTACACGCGGGCGTCATTCGCCTCCGAGCCGGGGCCCGGGAGCAGGCCCTGGTGGTCGCCGTGCAGGAAGCCCTCCAGCCGGCGCACCACGGTCAGCTCCAGCCGGCGCAGCGCCGCCTCCGGCGCGAGCTTGTGCAGCGGGATGGTGGCGGACGTGGGCTCGTGCAGTACCGATTCCACCGCGCCGAGGTTCTCGGGCGGTGGCGCGAATCCGGGCTGCACGCTCACGCTCAGGGACGGGCTTCCGGAACGTAGCTGTGCTGGGTGTGCGCGGTCTGCCGCTGCTGGCTGTTCCAGACCGGCGTGGGCGGCGGCACCATGGCGAGGATCCGCTCGATCACCTGGGCGGGCGTGATGTTGTCGGCGACCGCGTCGAACCCGAGCACGAGGCGGTGGCTCATCACGTCCCGCGCGACGGCCTGGACGTCGGTGGGCAGCACGTAGTCGCGGCCGTGGATCAGCGCGAGCGCCCGGGACGCCGCGACCAGGCCGAGCGTGGCGCGCGGGCTGCAGCCGACCTGGATCACCGAGGTGAGGTCGGGCATGCCGAACTCCTCCGGCGTCCGGGTGGCCAGCACGAGGCGCACGATGTACTCGGCGACCAGGTTGTGCACGAAGATGTTGGACGCCTGCTCCTGCAGCCGCAGCACGACGTCGGGGTCGAGGACGGGGTCGGCGGTCGGCGGCCGCACGCTCATCCGGCGCAGGATCTCGAACTCCTCGTTGCCGCGCGGGTACGGCACGTCCACCTTGAGCAGGAAGCGGTCGCGCTGCGCCTCGGGCAGCGGGTAGACGCCCTCGGACTCGATCGGGTTCTCGGTGGCGATCACGATGAACGGCTGCGGCACCGGGTAGGTGGTGCCGCCGATCGACACCTGCTGCTCGGCCATCAGCTCGAGCATCGCCGACTGCACCTTGGCGGGCGCGCGGTTGATCTCGTCGGCGAGCACGAAGTTCACGAACACCGGGCCGAGCGCGATGTCGAACTTCTCCTGCCTCGCCGAGTAGATCCGGGTGCCGACGATGTCGGACGGGACCAGGTCGGGCGTGAACTGGATGCGGGCGAACTGGCCGCCGACCACGGTGGCGAAGCTGCGTACGGCGAGCGTCTTCGCCACGCCGGGCACGCCCTCGAGCAGGCAGTGCCCCTTCGCCAGCAGGGCCACCATCAGCTGCTCGACCATGTGCTCCTGGCCGACGATGACGCGCTGCACCTGCGCGATCGCCTCGCCGAGCAGCTTGGCCGCTCTCGCCGCCTCGGTTCCGGCTGCCGGCTGGGCGGGTGCGGGCGCAGCCGCGGGCTGGGTGGGATCGGTCACGCGATTTCTCCTGGTGTCCGGTTCGGTCGTTGGCGAAGGCGGGTCAACGATACCGGCTGCCACTGTACGTTCCCTGTGCACGTTCCCTGTGCGCGCACCCGTGCCGGTCGACGGCTGGGGGCGTACGGCACAATGGGGGCACCGCGGGACCGGCCCGCACGACGATGGGACGAGATGAGCGCACCGGAACCGCCGAGCGACGGCCCGCAGCCGCCACGGCTCTCCCCGCTGCTGCCCTCGGACCCGCCGAAGGTCGGCGACTACTGGCTGGACGCGCGGCTGGTGGCGGCCCCGTCCGGCGTGGCCTACATCGGGCACGACCAGGCCAACACGCCCACGATGCTGATCCTGCTGTCCGAGGGTGCCGCCGCGGACGCCGGGGCCAGGGAACGGTTCGCCGGCACCGTCAACCAGATGCACATCGACACCGTGCTGGCGCGCGGCGGCCACGGCCAGGGCGACGGCCGGCTGGCCCGCCGCTACACCGACGACCAGAACGACGACCCGCGGATCGGCGAGGAGACCCCGGCCACGCCGTGGGTCGCGCTGGCCTACGACGCCTCGCCCGCCTCGGCCGCGGAGGCGTCCCGGATCCTCGCCGAGGTGGACCTGTCCGAAGTGCCGTTGCAGGGCACCCCCACCGGCCCCGACTACCGGTTGCACTGGATCGACCGCACCCGCCCAGGCATCGCGAAGCTGTGGCCGCTGCCCTGGCCCGGACGCCACGACCGCGCGGGCTGGCTGTCCATCCTCGCCTCGTGGCTGCTGATGCTGCTGCTGGCGGCGCTGGCGGTCCTGATCGCCATCTTGATCTTCCAGCAGGCGCCCCAGGTCGCCCCGCCGCCGCCGGTGCCGACGAACGGGTCCGGGTCGCCGTCCCCGCAGTCCGGATCACCGTCCCCGCAGTCCGGCTCGCCGTCGCCGGAGTCGGGCTCGCCATCCCCGTCGTCCGGCTCACCGTCCCCGTCCCCGCAGTCGGGCTCGCCGTCACCGGCATCCGGGTCCCCGTCCGGTCCGGGCTCCCCGACCCCGAACTCGCGGCTGTGACCGAGGTGCCGACCGGGCGGCCCCGGCTGATCGCCACCGACCTGGACGGCACGTTCCTCGGCCCGGACCACCGGGTCTCCCCGACCAACCTCGCTGCCGCCCGACGCGCCGCAGAGCTCGGCATCCCGTTCGTCGTCGCCACCGGGCGTCCGCTGCGCTGGCTCGACGTGCTCGACGAACTGGCCGAGGCGCACTCGAAGGTGATCGTCAGCAACGGCGCGGCCGTGTTCGACCTGGCCACCCGGTCGATCGTGCGCAGCTTCCCCCTGGACGCCGCCACCGCCATCGAGGTGGCCGACGCCCTTCGCGACGCCATCCCCGGCACCACCTTCGGCTTCGAGACCCCCACCGGCTTCGGCTGCGAGCCCGGCTGCCCTTCGGCGGAGCGGGCGTCCTCCGGCTCAGTGATGACCGACCTGCACACATTGGCCGACCGGATCGGCCCCGTGATCAAGCTGCTCGGCTACCACACCGACCTCGACAGCGACGAGCTCGCCGACCGGGCGTTCGCCGTGGTCGGCGAGCGGCTCACCCAGACCCACTCGATCGTCGCCGGCACGTACGGCCTGCTCGAACTGAGCGCACCGGGCGTGACCAAGGCGAGCACGCTGGCGCTGCTGTGCGACGAGCTCGGCATCGGGGCGGGCGAGGTGGTCGCGTTCGGCGACATGCCGAACGACCAGGCCATGCTTGCCTGGGCGGGACGGGGGTACGTGGTGGCCAACGGGCACGCCAGCCTGCTGCGGGCCGGCTTCCCGGTGGTGCCGGGCAACGACGCGGACGGGGTCGGGCTGACGGTGCTGGACCTGCTGGGCTGATCGCCGGATTCCGTCCCGATTTTCGGTGGGACCCTCCCGCGGGGGTCTCGTCGCCCGGTATTGTCAGAACATACGGACATCGAGGTTCGCACACAGAGGAGACACCATGGCCGTCATCACCATCTCCCGCCAGGTCGGCACCCATGGCGCGCGGATCGCCCGGGCACTGGCGCAGGAGCTTGGCTACGAATTCGCCGACAAGTCGCTGATCAACAGGGTGATCCGCCAGTACGGGCTGACCCGGCTCAACCTGATCTACGACCGCAAGCCCAAGATCCGCGAGCTGTTCGACCAGAACAGCACGGTGACGATCGAGATGATGAACCAGACCATCGCGGCGATCGCCGCCCGCGGCAACGTCGTCATCCTCGGCCGCGGCGGCTACCAGGTGCTCAGCGGCATGGCCGACGTGCTGAACGTCTTCGTGAAGGCCTCCGACGTGGCCCGGGCCCGCCGGGTGGGCAAGCGCGACGGGATCGACACCGACGAGGCCGCCGAACTGGTCAAGGCCGACGACGAGATCCGGGCCCGGTTCGTCCGGCTGTTCTACGGGTCCGACTGGGCCGACGAGTCCGCCTACGACCTCGTCGTGGACACCTCCGACGCCCCGGACGCCGAGGCGGTCGCCCAGGTCGTCGAGGCCGTGCAGGCGATGCCCGCCGCTGCCGAGGACGCGCGTCAGGCGGCGCACCTCAAGGTGGACTCCGTCCTGGCTGCCACCGTCTCCAAGGAGATGGCCCGCCGCGCGCCGAAGGCCTGAGCTTGCGCGCTACGCCATCCGGTCGCTGAACGCCGTCCGCGGCACGAACAGCAGGGCGATCGCGGCGGCGAGCGCCGTGAGGCCGCACACCGTCCAGACGGTCACGTAGCCGCTGAACGAGCCGGCCGTGCCGGCGGCCGAGCCGTCGGCGTGGGTGGCGAGCGCGATCCCGAACACGGCGGACGCGACCGCGCCGCCGACCGTCTTGACCGAGTTCGTCAGCCCGGTCGCCACCCCGGTCTGGCCGTGCGGAGCCGCGGACGCCGCGGCCGCGGGCAGGGCGGCGACCAGCGCGCCGGAGCCGAGCCCCGCGATCACCATGTTGGTCACGGTCTGGCCGAACGTGGCGTGGAACGGCAGGAACAGCAGGTAGCCGGTCGCGACGAGCCCGCTGGCGCCGACGAGCGCCCACCGCGGGGTGACGAACCGGGTCACCACCGGCAGCAGCAGCGCCCCGACTGCCAGGGTCAGCACGTAGATGCCGATCAGGATCGACGTGAGGCCGCTGCTCGCGCCGAGCCCGTAGCCGTAGGTGGACGGATCGGTGCGCGCGTAGGTGGACAGCGGCGCCTGCGCACCGAGCACGCTGACGCCGAACAGTCCCGCGGTGAGGAACACCGGCCACAGGGACGAGTCGGCGAACATCCGCACGTCGACCACAGGGTCGGCCTGGCGCAACTCCCAGCGGACGAACGGGTAGAAGGTCGCGAGCCCGGCGACCAGGGCCGCCCAGACCAGCGGGCTGCCCGGCCCGCTCACGCGGAGCAGGAAGAGTCCGCCGGTGAAGGCGAGCAGCGCGACGGCGACCAGAACCAGCCCGACCACGTCGAACCGGCCACCGTGCAGTTCGGGTGACTCCTTCACCCCGAACAGGATCACGAAGAAGCACGCCGCCACCGCCACGGCGGGGATCCACAGGATGTACGGCAGCGGGATCACGTCGATCAGCTGGCCCGCGGACAGCGCGGCCAGGATCACGCCGATCTCCAGGGCACCGACCAGCAGCCCGGCGGCCCGGCGGGTGAGCGCGGCCGGGTGCCCGCTGGGGCGGGCCCGGGAGAAGACCAGCGCGGTCTCCAGCGGCAGCCACACCACGTAGAAGCCCTGCAGCGACCAGGCGAGCAGGAACAGCCAGAAGTTGCCGGTCAGGGGCATCGCGGCGCTGGCGACGGCGGTGAGGGCGGTGGAGACCAGCAGCATGCGGCGATGCCCGATCATGTCGCCGAGCTTGGCGAACGCGGGGATCACGATCGCGGCCACCATGGCCTGCCCGCCCTCGAGCCAGTTCACGTCCGCGTCCGGCACGCCGAAGTGGCGGGCGATGTCGGTGAGCAGCGGGGTGTAGAAGCCCTGGATCACGCCGCTGGTGAGCTCCACGAAGACCAGGAAGCCGACCACGGCGCCGAGCGCGCCGAAGCGCACCTTGCCCGGGTCGATCGCGCTCCCCTGCGCGCTGCTCATGCCGGCAGCCCCTTCAGCAGGGCCCGGTAGCAGCGTTCGCCGCGGACGAGGCTGTCGATCGCCACCCGCTCGTCGCGTCCGTGGATGCCGGCGCGCTCGGCGTCGGGGATGTAGAGGGGGGCGAACCGGTACACGGCGGGGGCGAACCGGTGCCAGTGCCGTCCGTCCGTGGCCGCGGTGGTGAGGTACGGGATGGTCGCGACGCCCGGATAGCCGGCGTCCACGCTGGCCGCGATCAGGGCGAACTGGGCGCCGTCGGACGGCGACTCCGCGGTCGGCTCGTCGCCCTCGACGACGCGGACGGACACCTTC
The DNA here is from genome assembly GCA_039811825.1 of Propionicimonas sp. GTDB lineage: Bacteria > Actinomycetota > Actinomycetes > Propionibacteriales > Propionibacteriaceae > Propionicimonas. Next base: position 8,448 of record JBDHZJ010000016.1, on the reverse strand, counting down.
GGGTCGGCGATCACGCGACGCAACCGGGCGACCACCCCTGCGGTGGTCTCGCCGACGTTCACCCGGATGTTCAGCATCGCGGACGCGCTCGAGGGCAGCACGTTGGCACTGCTGCCGCCCGACAGCATGGTGGCTGCGAGGCTGGTCCGGACGAGCGCGGCACCGTCCGCTCCCCCGGCGGCGGCGAGCAGGCGGGCGGCCAGCCAGGGGGTGGACGCGGCCAGTCGCCACGCCCTCGCGTAGGCGGGTTCGGCATGCTCGGCGAGCGCCGCGAGCAGGCTCACCACGGTGCGCGGCATGCGGATGTCGAACGGGTTGCGGTTCAGCCGGGCGACCGCGCGGGCCACCCGTCCGACCGCGGTCAGCCCGGTGGGCGCGGACGCGTGCCCGCCCGTCCCTTCGGCGCGCAGTTCGACCGCCATCACGCCCTTCTCGGCCAGCCCGACCATCGCGAAGGCGCCGCGAACCCCGGGGAACGGGATCTCGGTGATCGCGCCGCCCTCGTCGAGCACCAGCCACGGCCGCACGCCGCGGCCCTTCAGGGTCTGGGCAATCAGCTTCGCGACGGCGCCGTGCACCTCCTCGTCGGGGCCGAGGCAGAGCAGCACCGTCCGCGGCGGCGCCCAGCCCTCGGCAAGCAGGTTCTCGACCGCGTCGAAGAGGGTGCACAGGGCGCCCTTGTCGTCGAGGGCGCCGCGTCCCCAGACCGTGCCGTCGGCGATCCGTCCCTCGAAGGGAGGCACGCTCCACTCGGCCTCCTGCCCGGCGACGGGTACTACGTCGTAGTGCGCCATCAGCACGACCGGATCCGCTTCGGCGTCCGCGCCGATCCACGTGTACACAAGGCCCAGTCCGCCGATCCGCTCGCAGGGCAGGTGCTCGTGGAGGAGCGGGTAGAGCTCGGCGAGCAGGGCGACCAGGTCCTCGAACGGGCCGTCGCCGGTGGCGGTCCCCTCGGCGGAGACGGTCGGGACGCGGATCAGCGCGGTCAGCCGCTCCTCGATCCCGGGACGGGCCGGCGTGGCATCGGCGGGTGCGGCGAACGCGGCGTGCATGGCGGGAGCCTATTCCCCGTCCGCTGACAATCTCACGGCCGGGAGCCCGGGTGTGAGCGGCGTAGGGTCGCATCCGTGGCCAGCGAACTGAGCCGGATCATCACCAGCAGCCGCCGGATCGTCTTCTTCGGCGGTGCCGGCGTCTCGACCGAGAGCGGCATTCCCGACTTCCGCTCCGGCGACGGGCTGTACAGCCGCAGCACCGGCACACGGTTCGCGCCGGAAGAGGTGCTCAGCCACAGCTTCTTCGTCCGGCACACCGCCGAGTTCTACGACTACTACCGCAGCCACCTGCTCTACCCGGACGCGAGGCCGAACCCGGCACACCTCGCGCTGGCCTGGCTCGAGCAGGAGGGCCGGCTGGCCGCGGTCGTCACCCAGAACATCGACGGGCTGCACCAGGCGGCGGGCTCGCGCTCCGTGCTCGAGCTGCACGGCAGCGTGCACCGGAACAGCTGTGTGCGCTGCCACCGGGCGTACGGGCTGGACACGATCCTCGGCTCGAGCGGCGTGCCCACCTGCGGGTGCGGCGGCGTGATCAAGCCGGACGTCGTGCTGTACGAGGAACCGCTCGACCCGGCGGTGATGGACGCCGCCGTCGAGCACCTCGCCCGCGCCGACACGCTGATCGTCGGCGGCACGTCGCTGGTGGTCTACCCGGCCGCCGGCCTCGTCCACGCGTTCGGTGGTGACAACCTCGTCCTGATCAACAAGGAGGCCACCGGCTACGACCGGATGGCCACCCTCGTCATCCACGAACCGATCGGCGCCACCCTCGGCGCCGCCGTACTCGGGGACGGTTCCTGACGGTCCGGCTTTTCCACAGTTTTGAACGCGTTCAAGCGAATTGTGGACAACCCGGACCGTTCGGAACCGTCCCCGCGGTTCAACCCGGACCGTTCGGAACCGTCCCCGCGGTTCACCCGCGGCCGAGCATGTCCTTGCGGCGGCGCATCCACTGGTCGCGCTGCCACGGGTTCACCGGCAGCCGGCCGAGCAGCTTCTGCTGCACCAGCAGGGTGAGCCAGCCCGCCACGACCATCGCGGAAAGGTTGATGCCGAGTTGGGCGGCACTGCCGAGGATCTCCTCAGGCAGCCAGAACGCCAGCCCGAGGGCGAGGTTGCCCGCCGCGGGCACGGTCGTCACCGAGATGAACACGCCGGACAGGCCGCCCAGCCGCCCCGACGTGAGCGAGAGGACGCCGGCGATCGCCGCCATCACCGCGACCGCGACCGACCAGGCGTCCGGGTGGTAGATGAACCGGGTGCCCGGCCGCGACCCGATCAGGACCGCCGGGTCGACCCAGCCGGCGAACCGCGCGTACAACCCGAGCAGGGTGGTCACGCCGATCGCGACCACGAAGCCGAGCAGCAGGGTGCGCAGGGCGAGGGTGAACAGCGCCCGGCGACGCAGCACGAGGGCCAGCCCGAGCGCGGCGATCGGGCCGAACTCGGGGCCCAGCACCATCGCGCCGATCACCAGCACCTGCGAGTCGAGCACGATGGCGATGGCCGCGATCAGCGTGGCCAGCACCATGAAGATCAGGTAGGTGCCGTTCAGCTCCGATTCCGCGTAGGCGCGGGCGCCGACCTCCGGCCAGACCACGGCGTCCGTGCCGCTGCCGGGCGCGGCGATCTCCGCGTCGAGGCCGGCCTTCGACAGCCACGTCGTGACGCCCTCGATGTGCAGGCTGCCGTGCTGGGCGACACCGATCGCGCGCAGCCGGGTGATCACCGCGTTCGCGTGCTCGCGGGCGATGTCTGCGAAGACCAGGTCGCCCCGGGGTTCGATGGACGCGCCGCGCACGACGGCGAGGCTGCTCACCGTCGGCTCGGTGGACAGGACGATCACGACGTCCTCGGTGAGGTCCGAGGGGACAGCGAGCCTCAGCTGGAGCATGCGTAAATGGTCGCTGCCGCAGCTGAGCCTGTCGATAGGTCGCCGACTCGGGCAGGATGGCCGTCATGGCAGCCGCGGGCGGCCGGCAGGTGACCGTGGACGGGCACCCGCTGGCCCTGACCAACCTCGACAAGGTGCTCTACCCTGCCACCGGCACCACGAAGGGCGAGGTGATCGCCTACTACGCCGGGATCGGCGCCGTCCTGGTGCCGCACCTGTGGCAGCGGCCGATCACCCGCAAGCGGTGGCCGGACGGCGTCGGCGAGGACGGCGACCACCCCGGGGTGTTCTTCGCGAAGAACCTGCCGAAGGGCACGCCGGACTGGGTGCGGCGCTACACCATCGAGCACTCCGAGGGCAGCAACGACTACCCGATCGCGAACGACATCGCCACACTCGTGTGGCTGGCCCAGCTGGCCGCACTGGAGCTGCACGTGCCGCAGTGGCGCTTCACCGACGACGGCACTCCCCTGCCGCCCGACCGGCTGGTGCTCGACCTCGATCCGGGCGAGGGCGTCAGCCTGGCCGCGTGCGCCGAGGTTGCGGGCTGGGTGCGGGAGGTGCTGGACGGCGCCGGCCTCCCCAGCCACCCCGTGACCAGCGGCAGCAAGGGCATCCACCTCTACGCGCACCTGGACGGCAGCATCACCACCGAGGACGCCACGAACCTCGCCCGGGAGCTCGCCGAGGCCCTGCAGGCCGCCCATCCCGACCGGGTGACGGCCGTGATGCGCCGCGCCGACCGGGCGGGCAGGGTCTTCCTCGACTGGAGCCAGAACAACGGCAACAAGACCACCATCACGCCCTATTCGCTGCGGGGACGCACCCGCCCGTGGGTGGCCGCGCCACGCACCTGGGAGGAACTCGCCGACCCGGACCTGCGCCAGCTCGAGTTCGACGAGGTGCTGGCCCGGGTCGCCGCCTCCGGCGACCTGCTCGCTGCGCTCGCCTCACCCGAGGCGGTTGCGGCACTGCGTGACGTCGGCCCGTCCCCCGCCGCCCTCTCCGCCGAACCCGGCGCCCCCGGTCCGGCGGCGGGGCCGGTCAGGACCTCGCCGGACCGGCTCGCCACCTACCGCGGCATGCGCGACCCGCAGAAGACGCCCGAGCCGGTGCCGCCTGACGCCCCGTCCACCTCCGACGGGCGCTCGTTCGTGATCCAGGAGCACCACGCCCGCCGCCTGCACTACGACGTCCGGCTCGAGCACGACGGGGTGCTGGTCAGCTGGGCGGTGCCGAAGGGCCCGCCCACCGACCCGAAGCAGAACCACCTCGCCGTGCCCACCGAGGACCACCCGCTGGAGTACGGCAGCTTCGAGGGCGCGATCCCGAAGGGCGAGTACGGCGGCGGCACCGTCCGGATCTGGGACGCCGGCAGCTACGAGCTGGAGAAGTGGCGCGACGGGGAGGTGATCGCCACCCTGCACGGACGCCCGGACGGCGGCCTCGGCGGCTCCCCCGCGAAGTTCGCGCTGATCCGCACCGGCAAGGACTGGCTGATGCACCGGATGAAGCCGGACGCGCCACCGCCAGCGACCCGGACGACGCAGACGCAGCCGCAGGCGCAGGCCATCTCCCCCATGCTGGCCACCCTCGCCACCCCGGCCACGCTGGGCGACGAGGACGACTGGGCGTTCGAGATGAAGTGGGACGGCGTCCGGATCATCGTCGAACTCGACCACGGCGAGGTGCGCCTGCTCAGCCGCCGCGGCCGTGACGAGACCGCCCGGTACCCCGACCTGATCGCCGACCTCGCCGACCTCCCGGTGGAGAGCGCACAGCTCGACGGCGAGATCGTCGTGCTCGACGCGGGCGGAGCCCCCAACTTCGGGTTGCTGCAGCCCCGGATCAACCTGACCCGCGCCGGCGACGTCGCCAAGGCGGCCCGGGCGGCGCCGGCCCAGTTGATGCTGTTCGACCTGCTCGCCCTGAACGGGCAGTCCCTGCTGGCCCAGCCCTACGAGGTGCGGCGCGAGCTGCTGGCGAGCCTCGGCGCGCCGGAGGGCACGTCCCGCGTCCACGTGCCCCCGGCGTTCGACGGCGACCTGGCGGCGGCGCTGGATGCCAGCCTCGCGTTCCGGCTGGAGGGCGTGGTCGCCAAGCGCCGGGGCTCCGCCTACGAGCCGGGCCGCCGCGCCGCGACCTGGCTGAAGATCAAGCACCGAAAGGCGCAGGCGGTGGTGATCGGCGGCTGGCGCCCGGGCAAGGGCAATCGGGACGGTACCGTCGGGGCGCTGCTGCTGGGGATCCCCGACGGCGAAGGGCTCACCTACGTAGGCCGGGTGGGGTCCGGCTTCACCGACGCCGGCCTGGCCGAGGCGCAGCGGCTGCTCGACCCGCTCGCCACCGCCACCTGCCTGCTCGATGACGTGCCGCGTGACGATGCGAAGGACGCCCACTGGGTCGAGCCACGGCTGGTCGGCGAGGTCTACTACACCGAGCTCACCGGTCCGGGACGGCTGCGCACGCCGGTGTGGCGGGGCTGGCGTCCCGACCTCGAGCCGTCCGACGTCACGTGGGAGTGACACGCAGGACCGTACGCAGTAGTCCCGGGCGCGCGGACGCCGCAACCGGCGAATAATGACCCACCAGGAGGGAACATGTCACAGCTGCACGAGGCGCTCGACGCCGCCCACCGGTACGCGCTCGGATGGCTCGACTCGCTGCCCACCCGGGACGTGCCGGGCCGGGCTGCCGTCGAGGACGTCGCCGCCCTGCTGGGCGACCTGCCCGAGGATCCGCAGCCGGCCGCGCAGGTGATCGAGCACCTGGCGGACGCGGTGGAGCCCGGCCTGACCGCGATGCCGGCCGGACGCTGGTTCGGCATGGTGATCGGCGGCACCCACCCCGCCGGCCTGGCCGCCGACTGGCTCACGTCCGCGTGGGACCAGAACAGCGCACTGGCCGCGGCGACGCCCGGCACGGTAGCGGTCGAGGCGGTCGCCGACCGGTGGCTGCTCGACCTGCTCGGCCTGCCGTCGACGGCGGGCGTCGGCATGGTCACCGGCGCGACGATGTCGAACTGGACCTGCCTGGTCACCGCGCGGGACGCGGTGCTGCGGCAGGTCGACTGGGACGTGGCGAGCCGCGGCCTGGCCGGCTCGCCGGGCGTCCGGGTGCTCGTCGGGGACGAACGCCACGACTCGGTGGACTCGGCGCTCCGGTTCGCCGGGCTGGGCCGTCCGGAGCCGGTGGCGTCCGACGACCAGGGACGCATCGACGTCGAGGCCCTGGAGTGGTACCTCGGCCACGACAAGGACCGGCCCACCATCGTGGTGCTGCAGGCGGGCAACGTGCACTCCGGCGCGTTCGACGACTTCCCCGCGGCGATCGAACTGGCCCACCGCGCCGGCGCGTGGGTGCACGTGGACGGGGCGTTCGGGCTGTTCGCGGCCGCGTCGCCGAAGCTGCGCCACCTGACCGAGGGCTACGAGGCGGCCGACTCCTGGACGACCGACGCCCACAAGACCCTGAACGTCCCCTACGACTGCGGGGTCGCGATCGTGCGCGACGACGCGGCGCTGCGCGCGTCGATGAGCATGCACGGGGAGTACCTGATCCAGGACTCCGGCGGGGGCGACCCGTTCGACCGGGTGCCGGAGATGTCGCGCCGCGCGCGGGCCGTCCCGGTGTGGGCGGTGCTGGCGGCACTGGGCCGCAGCGGGGTGGCCGAGCTGGTCGAGCGGTACTGCCGGCACGCGCAGCAGTTCGCCGAGGGCATCCGGGCGATTCCGGGCGGCGAGGTGCTCAACGACGTGGTGTTCACCCAGGTGTGCGCACGGTTCGGCGACGACCAGCACACCCGTGAGGTGGTGCGCCGGATGCTCGCGGACGGGACGGCGTGGACGTCCGGCTCGAAGTGGCATGATCACGCCGTGCTGCGGGTGGCCTTGTGCAACTGGTCGACGACCGACGACGACGTCGAGGCGACGCTGGCAGCCCTGCGCCGGGCGGCGGTCTGACCCCGTGGACGTCGTGGCGGCGATCTTCATCGACGGCGAGCAGGTGCTGGCCTGTCGCCGCCGTGCCGGCCTGGAGGCGGGCGGACGCTGGGAGTTCCCCGGCGGCAAGACCGAGCGGTGGGAAGAACCCGAGACCGCGCTGGAGCGCGAGATCGCCGAGGAGCTCGGCGTGGAGGTCGAGGTGGGCGAGCTGCTGGACCGCTCGACCACGATGGTGGCGGGTACCCCGATCACGCTCGCCTGCTACTTCGTCCGCACGCTGGGCGAGGCGCCCGCACAGAGCACCGACCACGACCAGATCGGCTGGTTCGCCCGCGACCGGCTCGGATGGCTCGACTGGGCCGACCCCGACCTGCCCGCCGTCCGTCGGCTCGTGGCCGCGACCTGATCGCGGCCACAATGGGGCCATGGCACTCTTCGGACGCACCCCGATCGACGACCCGGCGCTGAAGCAGCTCGTCGGCGGACGTCGCGTACTGGCGTCCGGACGCACTCCGCTCGGCCAGGTGCTCGGGCTGGCGGAGGCGTTGCTCTACTCCGACGGCACGTCCTGCCACGCGGTGGCCTGGCACGAGGTGGACCACGGCGGCTGGGACCAGGAGTCCAGGACCCTGCGCTGGACCACCGTGGGCGGCACGGCGGCCAGCCTCGCCCTGACCGAGACCGGACGGCTGCCCGACCTGTTCAACGAGCGGGTGACGGCGAGCATCGCCTGCGTCCGCACCGTCAACCTCGCCGACCAGGGGACCGCCGTGATCACCGCGCGCCGGAACCTCGCCGACCCGTCCTCCCCGCTGATCTGGCGAGTGGCCCCTGGCAAGGGAGTTCAGCCGGAGAAGGCGAACGCGGACCCGGTCGTGGCGGGCGAGCTGGCGCGGCTCCGCGCCGAATACGACCTTTGCTGAAGTTCTGGTAACGTACCTTCTCGCGCCCAGCGCGATCCCCTGTAGCTCAATTGGCAGAGCATCTGACTGTTAATCAGAGGGTTCCTGGTTCGAGTCCAGGCGGGGGAGCTCATGGCTTCATGGCACTTGGCTAGGGGTTTCGTTACTTGCCGCTAGCCCCGCCGCTCCCCTCGTGCATCAATCGTGCGTTAAGTGCCGCGAACGATGGCGGGTCTCCCGGCGGCATCCGGGAACGCAGTCCGCGCGTGTTCCCGGAGCGGCGGCCGACCACACCCACCGGGCGCCGACATGAGTCGGCCCCGGAAGCTCGGTCAGCGCGGGCAGCGATGTGGTCGGTCGATTTCTTGGTGAATTGGACGCGCGCTGGGTCGGGTTGTGGGAGTGTTTGCTCGTCCCATCCCCGGGTTCTGGCTGTTGAGGTTTCTCATACGAGATCCACCACGGGGTGGTCGAGCCGATCGGCGGCGAGCCGTTCCTCGACGGCGGGTGGGCAACACCTGGGGCACGATCTGGCACGGGGCGTTCGAGAACGACGGCTTCCGCCGCGCCTGGCTCGCCGACCTCGCCGCCACCGTGGGCTCGACCTGGCGGCCGCTGCCCGACCAGCCGGGCTTCGCCGAGCGCCG